>DATLYJ010000072.1 GCA_035574915.1 Dehalococcoidia bacterium
GATCTCGTTGAGGATCTCCTTCTTGAACTCGGCGTAGGTGGTTGCCGGCTGCTCGGCCTGCAGCTGGCTCATCTTCCAGCCGCCCGGCATGGTCACCAGCGCCCGCTGCTCCAGCTCGATCGGCTCAAACGGCTCGGCCGCCTCCGCCTCGCCCCCGGCCGGCGCGTCGGTGTAGAGGATGCCGGCGAAGTCAGCGGCCGTCTCCGCGGCCGCGAGGACCGCCAGGGTGAACCGGCGCAGCTGGGCGAAGAGCGGCAGGGCCGGCGTGATGTCCGGCACGCCGCGGGCCTGGCCGGGGCGGTCGGGCCGGAACCAGTGGACCACCGACGTGGCCGGTAGCCGGTCATAGTCGAGGAAGTAGCGCCGGCTCGTCTCGCCGGGGTGCTCCCGGAGCACGTGGTACTCGACCGGGTTGCCGGCCGTGTCGAAGACGATCCCGTCGATGGCATTGGCGTCGAGGGCCAACAGGTCCGGCGTGCAGACCTGGTCGGCCTCGACGAGGCGCAGGTCGAGCTGCACGGGCGTCGGCAGCTTCGGGTTGCTGGTCAGGATGGCGAACGCCTCGCCGTCGTGGGCGCGGGTCATCCGCATGGTGCGCAGCTTGTCGGCCAGGCCGACCGCCTTCGACCAGGCTGCGAACGCTTGCTCGATCCGCCGGTTGGCCTCGGCGTCGTCCGTGAGCATCTGCAGCCGCGGCCCGGTGCCGATCACGTCGTTGGCCAGGGTCAGCACGATCCCCCTGGCGTAGCTGTTGTTGGCGACCTCGTAACGCGCCCGGTTCCGCAGCACGCGCCGCACTTCGGCGCTGTTGGCGGCGTTGGCCGACAGTCCGTCCGCGTTCCCCCAGTGCCGGCGGTTGTCGTCGTTGGTCACCGCCGCGTCGTAGCGGGCGCGGATCACGCGCACCGCCCGGCCCCGAGCGGGCCGGGCCGGCTTGGCAGCGGCAAACAGGTTGGACAGCCAGCGGAACACTCAGTTGACCCCCGGCGGCACGAACTTGTTGAAGCGCAGGCCGCGCTTCTTGTCCTTGGCGGCTTCCTTCGAGGCGAGGTAGCGGTCGGCCTCGATCTGGTCGGGGAGCGGGTGCTGCTCGACGCTGCCGGCATCGCCGGAGGCCTTCGCCGGCCCCTCGGCGTTCTTGCGGATTTCGTCTTCGAGGTCGTCGGCCATGTGCGTCGCTCCCGCGCGAAGCCCGGCGGTGGGCTTCTATCCGTGTACCTACCCGGTGCGGGAGCGAGTTGACGCAGGGAGTGAGGGAAAAACAGGAGATCGTGCTACATCTAGCAATCCCGCCCGCGCGGCAGGGAAGGGACGGCCTCGAAGGTGATGACCTTGCGCCCGCAGTGGCGGCAGACCTTCCGCCGGCGGATGCGGCCATCGCGGAGCGGCTCGGTGTGCGTGGTGTGGAAATGCCGGCAGCCGCACCGGGGGCATTGGATGCCCAAGTCTTCCCGCTTGGCCCGCGCCGCCTTCATCGCCGGCTCCTCCGCTGCATCGCGGCGAAGCTCACGCGCTCGCGCTTCGCGGGGGCGGTGCCGTCGGTGCCGAAGAGGACCGCACCCTGCATCGACGCCGCCACGGCGCAGCCCACCAGGCAATCCAGCCAGTGGTTATCGCCCCGCTCGGGGCGCTGCTTCCACTCGTCCACGGTGCGGCCGCGCCCCTCGGTCTTCACGCGATACTCGGCGGTCAGGTGCTCCGCGAAGAGCCGGTGCGCTTCGGGCTTGTCGCCGAAGAGCGACAGGCAGCCCCGGTCGCCCATCGGCACGGCCAGGCGGGCGTGGACGAAGGTCTTCCAGTAGTTGGTGTCGTAGAGCCCGTGGCGGACGGCCCGCTTGCCGTGGACGTTGGGGACTCGCCAGTTGTGCCCGACGCGGTCGCCCGGCCGGCGCTTGTACTCGCTGAACGGCTGGCTCGACGCGCCGACGAACCGGCCGTGGCTCGGCATGACCACCGAGGCGTGCGCCGACTGCCGGCAGAACTGGTAGACCACGTCCGTGGCCGAGCCCCAGTTGGCGTCGATCAGGCAGCGCTCGACCCGCAGCTCGGCCCCGTCGTCGCGCCGCCAGCCCCGGCCGAGAATGCTGACGGTCAGGGACTCCAGGCCGGCGTAGATTGCCCCCTCCAGGCCGCTCGCCCTGGTCGCCGCCGCGAGCGTGAGGCGGGCGTCGCGGAGAGTGAAGTACGGCCGCTTCTGGTCGGGGAAGGTGCCGTAGTCGAGGACGTAGCCGGTGAAATCGTCCTCCCAGGCAGCCACGACATAGAAGAGCAGGTTGGCCTGCACGTCGATGAACGCGGTCAGGTGGTTACAGCCGACCGGCACCTCGCCGCGCTTCATCCGGTTCAGCTTGCTGGCGATCTGGTCGGCCGTCAGCTCGTCGGCGTCGGCCGCCTCCTCGGGCAAGGGCTCGTTCTGGTACTCGGCGAAGAAGGCGGCCTCGTCCTGCAGCTTCAGGTTCATGGCGTGCTGCACGGCCGACAGCTCGTCGTGGTTGAACCGTTCCGGCCAGGCGACCACTGCCCCCTCGTCCATCGCCGCGCGGTTGGCGCGGTAGAACGCCGTGGCCTCCTCGCCGGCGTTGCCCCGCCGCAGGCTGTCGGCGCGCAGCTCGGCGTACTGCTGCCAGAGCTTCTCGTTGGCGGGGAACGAGTAGACCATCTTGGTGCGCTCGCCGTTCCACTCCGGGTGCTTGTCCCGGTCGAGGATGTTGTCCGCCATGTCCCCCGGCCGGATCACCGTGCAGGGCATGATGCCGCTGATTTTCTTGCCGGGTCCGGCCAGGCCGAGGACCGCGCCGGCCAGGATGCTTTCGCGCGTGGCGCACTGCGACAGGCTGCGGGCCGATTCGTCCGTCTGCGGGTCGTCGAGGACGACGAGCGTCGGCCGGACGGTCCGGCCGTCGGCCCGCTTGTACTTCATGCCCCGGATGCGGCCGGTGATCCCCGCGACCTTGATGATTGCGCCCGAAGCCTTGCTCTCCGGGATGGTGGGCAGCACGACCTCGCGGGCCGTCCAGCCGATGTGGGTGCGCTCGCCCTTGTAGAGCTGGCCGTTGCAGCGGTTGGCGATGCCGTCGAGGCACTGGATCGGGTAGACGACCTCGGGGAAGTCCTCCAAGAGCAGGTCGTTGCCGTCGAGTTCCATCTTGATGGAGTCGAGCATGTCCATCGCGTGCCCCTCGTCCGAGCCGATGAGGCACACGAACTCGCGGTGCCCGTAGAGCACCGCCCAGATGCAGGCGCACTCGCAGATCGTGCTCTTCCCCGAGCCGCGCGGCATCGCGAGCGCGAACAGGCCCCCGCGCAGCACGGCCTGCTCGATGCGGGCGATGACCTTCAGGTGGTCGCGGGACCACGGCAGGTGGAAGGTGAGCGGGAAGTACGTCTCGCAGAAGAAACGGAAGTCAGACGCCGCCTTCGCCTTCCTCCCCGCGTTCACGACGGCCGGTAGCTCGCCGATGTCCCGGCCGGCCAGCGACAGGGCGATGTTGCGGGCGCGGGCGCGTCCCTTGAGGACCTCGTAGGGGTCGCCCACCGGCTCGGGCCTGGGGGCGTGCCGCAGTTGCACCAGCCAGGCGACGTAGCGCAACAGGTCCACGTGCCGGGCGTCGCCGATGCGCAGGCCGGCCCGGCTCCGATGGCGGTGGAGCTGCCGCTCGTTGATCACCTCGCCCAGCGGCGTGGAGTTCAGCAGGCGGCACAGCTCGCTCGGGCGCAGGCGCCGGGGGTCAATCGCCACTTGCCATCTCCCGTACCAGCCACGCCGCGTAGTGGACCAGGTTGATCGTCCCGTCCGCGTTCGCCGGTGCTCCCGCCTCGAGGTCCGCCTGGAGCATCTCCGGGGTCACGGGCTGACCCCCGACCTTCGTCAGCAGCCGGGCCGCGTTTGTCGGCGTCAGGGCGTTCGGGTTCAGGCCCGCGGCGGGCGTCGCTTCGCGGTTTTCGGCCATGATTCCGCCCCCTGAAAAACCTGGAGAATTCCGGTCGAACTTGGCTTGCTGTCCTCCCGGAGCCCGAGGTAACTGTCCTGACCTGACGTGGCCACGCGACTGTCGCGCGGCCGACCCACGACACCCCGCAACACGGGAGAAGACCGATGTCCGCGAAGAAGACCCCCAAGACGAAGGCCCCGAAGACTGCCAAGGCGAAGAAGGCCCCGAAGGCCGACGCCGCGCAGGTCGAGCAGGTTCAGACGTCGGCCGCAGAGCCCACCCCCGAACCGGCCAAGGGGAAGGGCAAGCGGAAGGCCAAGGCGAAGGCCGAGCCCAAGGCCAGGAAGGTCAGCGCCCTGGACGCCGCCGCCAAGGTGCTGGGCGAGGCCGGCGGGGCGATGAGCTGCAAGGAGATGATCGAGGCGATGGCGGCCAAGGGGTACTGGACCAGCCCCGGCGGCAAGACGCCCGACGCCACGCTCTACGCCGCGATCCTCCGCGAGATCACCGCCAAGGGGAAGGACGCCCGGTTCTACAAGGCCGACCGGGGCAAGTTCGCCCTCAACGGGGCGGCGTAGCCCCGCCCTTGGCCACCCGTTCGCCCACGAGGCCCCCACGCGGGGCCTCTTCTCGTTGGCCGGGGTTCGGGTCAACTCGCCACCCCCGGCCCGACGTGGGCCAACGTGGGCGAACCGTGGGCCTCCTCCACGCCGAGGAACCGGACCGGCTTGCCCAGCTCCCGCGCGATCCGCACTTCCGCCTGCACCCCCGCGCTCTCCTTCCAGCCGTCCATCATCAGGACCACGACCTCGTCACACCGCTCCAGGTGGGCACGGTCGTAGCGCTCCCAGAACCGCCAGTCGGTCGGCAGGCCGAACTCGACCAGCGGGTGGCTGTGCGCGATGGGCGAGAAGACCAACATCCCGGCCCGCAGGAACGCGGCGGCCAGGCGGCAGGCGGTACGGAAGCGCCGCTCGCGCACGGCCGGGTCGGGGTGCGAGTAGGGGCTGGCGAGGTAGATCATGCCGGCACCCCCTCCGGCGCGGCGATCCGTTCCGCCTTGCGGCCGGTGAACTTCTCCCAGCGCTGGACGATCACGTCGCAGTAGAGCGGGTCCAGCTCCATCAGGAACGCCTTGCGCCCGGTCTGCTCTGCGCCGATGAGCGTCGAGCCGGACCCGCCGAACAGGTCCAACACGTGCTCGCCGGGCCGCGACGAATACTGGATCGCCCGGACGGCCAGCTCGACCGGCTTCTCGGTCAGGTGGACCATGTTCTGCGGGTTGACCTTCTTGACCGACCAGACATCGACGGCGTTGTTGGGACCGAGGAAGACGTGGGCCGCGCCCTCGCGCCAGCCGTAGAAGCACCACTCGTGGTTGCCCATGAAGTCCTTCCGGGTGAGGACGGGGTGCTCCTTGACCCAGATGATCGCCTGCGAGAAGTACAGGCCCGCGGCCTTCAGCACCGGCGGGTAGTTGGCACAGTTGGCGTAGCCGCCCCAGATGTAGAAGCCCCGGCCCGGCTCCAGCACGCGGGCGAGGTTGCTGAACCAGGCGTGCAGCATCTGCTCGAACGCCTCGTCCGAAACGAAGTCGTTGGCCAGGGGCCGGTCCTTGGCCCGCAGCTTCTTGCCGGTCGGCCTGGCCTTCTCCGGGTGCCGGACCACGTCCATCTTCTGGTGATGCGTCGTCTCGAAGGAGGAGAGGCCGGCGGCGATGGCGTTGTTGCTCCGCGGCTCGACCTTCACGTTGTAAGGCGGGTCGGTGTTCACCAGGTGGATCGCCGCGCCTTCGAGCAGCCGGTCCACGTCCTCGGGCTTGCCGCTGTCGCCGCACAGCAGGCGGTGGTCGCCGAGGAGCCACAGGTCGCCGGGACGCGTGGTCGCCTCGTCGGGCGGCGCGGGCACCTCGTCAGGGTCGGTCAGCCCATCCTTGACGCCGGGGTCGAGCAGCCGGGCCAACTCGTCCTGGTCGAAGCCGAGCAGGCCCAGATCGTAGTTCATCCCCTGCAGTTCGCCCAGCTCGATGGGCAGCAGGTCGTAGTCCCAGTCGGACAGCTCGGCGCTCTTGTTATCGGCGATGCGGTAGGCCCGGATCTGCTCGGGCGTCAAGTCCGTGGCGACGTGGACCGGCACCTGCTCCAGCCCGAGCTTCAGCGCGGCCTTGTAGCGCGTGTGGCCGACGACGATGACGCCCTCGGCGTCCACCACGATCGGCTGGCGGAAGCCGAACGCGCGGATCGACGCGGCGACGGCCTCGACCGCGTCGTCGTTGAGGCGGGGGTTGTTGGCGTAAGGTTTGATCTCGGACAGCTTCCGCAGCTCGATCTTCATGGCTCCTCTGCTCCGGGGAAGTTCGGACCTCGAAAACAAACTCTGCTTACCTTGGCGGCTGTTCCCGCCGCGGGGCCGGGCCGCAGAACGGGCGGGAAGTACCTACCCGACGACTTCTTGACCTTTTGCTCCCCCTCCCTCGCGTATGCGCGCGGGCGGGCCGGATTCGCCCGCGAGGGATAGGGGGTGCAAGAAGTCAAGAAGGGAGGGGAGCGGCTGAATGTCCTTGTCTCTTCGCATGTTTCGACCTCCACCTTCTTGCCGACCTTTTGACTTCTTGCTCCCCGCCCCACCCTTCTTGCACGCGCAAGAAGCCCTCTTGCGAGCCGCCCCGGTCAAGAGGCCCCCAGCAGCCGGTAGAGCTTGCTGGGGCGTCCCGCCGTGCGGACCTCCGTGTACTCGATCAGCCGCTGGTTCAAGAGCGTGGTGCGGACCTCCTCGTGCTCGCGCTCGCTCCAGGGGTGCTTGCGGTTGATCTGCCAGAAGGGCATCCAGGCGTCGCCGTGCTTCTCCTGCCACTTGCGCAGCGTCACCACCAGCTTCTTGCAGCGGGCGTCGAACTCGTTCTCGCTGACGTACTCGCCGGCCATGAAGAGCATGCGGCGGGTCTGGTGCTCGACGAAGGCGCACGCCCAGCGGGCCGCGTCCGCGTCGATCCGCGGGTCGAGGTGGTTGGCGCTGCAGGCGTAGACCAGCGCCAGCCGGCGGGCCTTCTCGTTGGCCCGCGCCCAAATCGCCATGCCCACCGGGTCGCCCTTGTCCTCGGCCAGCGAGTACTGGTCGTCGGCCCGTTGGCGAAATGCCCGCAAGACGTCGGCGGCCTCGGGCGTGGCCTCGACGACCTTGGGGATGGGGTGCCAGTCCGCCAGGTTGCCACGCTTCTCCCCCGGACAGAAGTCCGCCCACCATCGCGCCGTCGCCAGGACCGGCGCCGGCAGGTCGCGGACGACCGCGTCCTGGCCCCGGCCGCGCTTGCCCGTCTCGAGGATGAGCATGCGGGCGAAGAAGCCGTTAGTGAGCATCTTCAGCGACAGCGCCTCGTAGTAGTGCTTGGGGATGGCGGTGCCGAAGATGCACAGGCACGGCTGGTCGATGACGCCCGGCTCCTTGCCCGCCTTGACCCGCATCGGGTAGAGCGCGCTGGCGCTGGTGTACATCTTGAGCAGCACGTTCATGATCCCCTCGTGCCGCGCGTCCTTGCCGAGGTTGATCTTGGTCATCAGGCCGTCGATCTCGTCAGTCTGGAACAGCACGGACGGGTGCAGGAACAGCCGGTCCTCGATCCCCTCGCCGCTGGCGAAGGTGTCGCCCAGGCTTTCGGTCAGTCCGGCCTCCAGCAGCACCTTCTGGTTGACCTTGCGCGGGTAGTCCTTGCCCGCCCCGGAGTTGGCCAGGCCGAGGACGTAGAGGTTGGTGCGGTTATCGGCGGCGTCGCGGACCTTGCGGCCGGCGAGCAGCGCCTGCAGCGACAGCGCCCCGCAGAAGGCGAGCGCCCGCTCCGGGTAGGGCGCGGTCTGGAGCGTGTACGTCATCACCTCGCCGATGAAGCCGGGGACGCAAAGCAGCTCGTCGGGGATCGGGCCGGGGTCCGGGTTGTCGGGGGCCTCGTCGCCCGGCCCCTCAGCGTACATCTGGTCCCAGTGGTTCTCGGCCAGCGCGACCGCGACCTGGTCCGGCTCGTAGCGGGCGACGCTCGACGCGATCCGCTCGACCTCGCGCGGCGGCAGCGGCGGGGCACAGCGGTCGGCGTTGACGCGGAGGAGCGCCGCCGCCATCTCGGCCTGGGACATCCCCACCCGCCGCATCGCCCCCGCCAGGCGCGCCAGGGTCGCGTTCCGTTGCCCCTTGGGGATTTGGTTCGCCTCGGGCGGACCGGCCGCGACGTGGGCCGACGTGGGCGTTCCGTTGGCCAACCCGTCGAGTTCCTGGGCCAACCACGGCGGCGGTTCGGGGAGGCGGTCGGGCGGGTCGTCCAGCTCCAGACCCGGTGCCCAGCGGTAGGCCTTCCCTCCCTCGATCACGGACGGCGGGGCCACGATGTAGCCGCCGTCGGCGCGGGTATCGACCTTCGGGGCGAGCCGCCCTTCGGTGCAGCGCCAGCCCTTGCCCGCCGGCTGGCGGAACACGCGGTGGCTACCGCCGCGCGGCGTGATGGCCATCGGCCCCGCCGCCAGGTCGAACATCCGCTCGGGGTTGCCGCCGGGCCAGGAGTTGGCGTCGCCGTCGATGTCGATGATGACCAGCCCCTCCGTGGCGACGGCGACGTTGGCGCTGGGGTGCTGCGTCCACCAGCGCTCGATCTGGTCGGGGTCGATGGTCGCGTCGTGGAAGCCGTGCTCGGTGAGCGGGACCTTCGTGCCGGGCGCGCAGGGGAACACCCGGTAGCCCAGCTCGGCATAGCGGAGAGCGGCGGTCAGCAGCTCGTTCGGCGTCACCACGGAATCTCCTCCTCCGCGGTGACCGCGTTGTACCCGAACGGGAAGTCGAGCGCGTTCTCAGGCAGATCGCCGAGGGCATCATCGGCCAGATGCTCGCCCTCCAGCGGCGGAGGGATGTCGCCGAGTTCATAGCCGATGACTCGGTCGTAGTCCTCGCCGGTGACACTGCGGACGGTGATCTCCCGCGTGGGGGCCAGGCGTCCCGCCTGCGCCAGGGCAACCGCTTCCTCGGCAGTATCCGGGACTGGATCGGGCGAGCGCCGCTTCCACCAGGCGACTGCCTTGTGCCGGGCATAGCCGGTGTGCTCGAAGCAGACCCACTCGGACTTGAAGTCGTGGAAGCCGACCTTGTAGTCCACGCGCATCGACTTCGGGGCGTCGTCGCCCGCGCCGCGCTTGCGGTGGACGCTGTAGAACACGTCCCGCACGGGGTACTTCTTGGTCGTCACCTGCCCGGAGAGGATGCCGGCCTCGCTCGCCTTGGCGTCGTGCTTCTGTCGCTCCGGCGGCGGGAACTCGTAGCCGCAGTCGGGGCAGCGGGCGTAGCCGGCGGCGATGACCGAATTGCACTCGGGGCACTCCTTGGCCGGGGCCGGCCCGCCGCCGGCGTCGCGCTCCCTGACCTTGATCTGGTCCACGGGGCCGTGCCGCAGCACGTTGCCGCCGAAGTCGAGCACCAGGCAGTTGGCCTTGCTTGGGTGCAGGCGGAAGCCGCGGCCGACCATCTGGTAGTACAGCCCGGCCGACAGCGTCGGGCGCAGCAGCGCCACGCAGTCGATATTCGGCGCATCGAAGCCGGTGGTCAGCACGTTGACGTTGCACAGGTACTTGAGCACGCCGGCCTTAAACCGGGCCAGGGTCGCGTCCCGCTCGTCGAGCGCCGTGTCGCCGGTGACGAAGCCGCAGTCAATGCCGTACTTCGCCTTCAGCACCGAGACGATGTGCTCGCCGTGCTTGACCCCGCTGGCGAAGATCAGCACCGCATTGCGGCTGCGGGTCTGCTCGACGATCTCGTCGCAGGCGGCCTCGACCAGCGCGTCGTTGTCCATCAGGTCCTCGACCTCGCCGGCGATGTACTCGCCGCCCCGGACGTGCAGCCCGCTGGTGTCGGCCTTCGCCTTGCCCGCCTTGGTGACCAGCGGGCAGAGGTATCCGCCCACGATCAGCTCGCGGACGCCGACCTCGTAGCAGACGTGGTTGAGGAAGCCGTCCGGCGTGCAGATCGACCCGGTCTTGAGGCGGAACGGCGTCGCCGTGAAGCCGATGATCCGCAGGTTGGGGTTGATGGTGCGGGCGTCGGCCAGGAATTGGCGGTACATGCCGTCACCTTCGGGCGGGATCATGTGCGCCTCGTCGATGACGACGAGGTCGAACGCCTCCAGTTCGCAGGCCCGCTTGTAGACCGACTGGATGCCGGCAATGATCACCGGGTGCGCGGTGTCGCGGCGCTTGAGGCCCGCCGAGTAGACGCCGAAGCGGACCTCGGGGCAGACCGCGTTGAGCTTGTCGGCCGCCTGCTCCAGCAGCTCCTTGACGTGGGCCAGGATCAGCACGCGGCCCTGCCACAGGCCCACGGCGTCCTTGCAGACCGACGCAATGACGGGCGTCTTGCCGCCAGCGGTGGGGATCACCACGCACGGGTTGTCGTCCCGCACGCGCAGGTGGTCGTACAGCGCGGCCTTGGCCGCCTCCTGGTAGGGTCGCAAGAGCAGCATCAGACGCACCGGACGCGGACCACGGTTTTCCCGCCCTCGACGGGGTCGCACTTGACGATGGCGAGCCGGACGACTTGGCTATCGTCACCGTAGACGCCCCCGTGCTGGAGGGCGTCGAGGAGGGCCTTCTGCACGTTATCGATGTCGCGCCGCCGGCGGTCGGGCGGGTAGACATCGACCTCCACCGCCAGCGGTCCGCTCAGCGGGTTGACGCGCCGGGCCGCGAGGATCGCCAGCACGCGCTGGCGGAAGCGGCGGCCCTCGCGGCTGATCAGGGTGCGGAACCCCACCCGCCGCCAGTAGTGGTTGATCGACGGCGGGTAGGGCAGCTCGGCCTCGAACATCAGTTGCGCCTCCACGGCGGCGTGCTGTTGGCGGACGGCTGCGTGCCTGCCGTCCCGGGCTGCAGGGCTTCCTTCTTCGTGTAGCCCTTGATTTCGTTGGTGATCTCGCCGGTGTCGTCGCGCTTCTTGCACTTCACGGAGATGACCAGGGGCAGGTTGTGCAGCTCGACCGAGTCGTTGGGGGCCAGCACGCCCACGGCCCGGCAGATGGCGGACAACTCGGCGCGGGCGATCTGCACCGCCGTCGCGTTCGGGTTGTCGAGGTTGAGCCGCGCCCACAGGTAGCGGTTCTTGTACGGCCCCTCGACGATCTGGAAGGTGAGCTGGAGGAAGTGGCCCGTGTTGGCCTTGTTCGGCTTCATCTCCGACTCGGTGATGACGGCCAGGTACTTGCCGGCGGGGATCGGGTCGAAGTCGCTGGTCGGTTCGACATGGTTGGCGTCGAAGCCACGGAGGTCAGCCATGTTCGTTCGCTCCTTGGGTGGGTTGGTGGTTGGAAAGGGCCGCGACGAAGGCAGCCCACGACAGGGGCAGGTCCTCGGTCAGCCCGTAACGGTTCTTGGCGATGCACGAGGGGCCGCCGACGGTCCGCAGCACGCGCTCGCCGCCGTCCTTGCCCAGCGCGTGGGCGATGGTGCGCTTGCGGCCGAATCCGGCGTCCTCCGTCTGCGTGCGGACCTTCCGCGTGGCGAACAGCACCGCGTCGCACCACTCGCTGACCAGCGCGCTGGCGTGCTTGTGCAGGCGCGGCGAGTAGCGGTCGTAGGGCGACGACTCCGGGTCCTCGAACTTCTCGACCTTGGCGTGCGCGATCAGCACGACGACCATGCCGCGCGTGTTGCGGAGCGCGTTGAGGTGCTCGACGACCTCGCGCCAGTAGGTCAGGGCGTGCGTGTAGCCCTTGGCGTAGCCGCCGTCGGCCTTCTCGATGCTCTTGGCCCCGGACTCCTGGCAGACCTTGTCCCAGATCATCCGCTCCAGCCAGTCGAGGCTGTCGATGACGACCGTCTCGTACTCGTGCGGCTCGGCCCGCAGCCCGGCCAGCGCGGCTAGGACCTCGTCGTAGGTGGTCGCCAGGGGGAACTTGTCGCAGTCGATCTCGTCCAGGCCGTCCTCGGTCTGGACGAAGACCGGCCTGGGCGCGCCGGCCGCGAAGGTGGACTTGCCGATCCCCTCGGTGCCGTAGACGAGCAGTCGCGGCGGCTTCGGGGTGCGGCCCCGCTGGACGCGGGCCAAGAGGCTCATGCGTGGACCTCCTCGGGTTGGTGGTTGGTCTTGTCGGTGACGCGCTCGACGCGGAAACCGTCCGCGCCGAACTCGCGGCGGATGAAGCCGACGAACAGCCGGTTGCAGTCCCGGCCGACCGGCGTGCCCGCGTCGATGACGCAGGCACGCCGGTCGCGGTCCAAGAGATGGGCCGCGTCGAGGCGGACCTGGGCTTCGCCGTGCAGGCTCTCCGTGCCCCAGATGGCCAACAGCAGCGTGGCCTCGACCTCCTCGAGCGGGACGTGCGGCGGGAAGGAGTAGCGGTAGAGTTCCTTGGTCATGTCGCGCCTCTTCCGAATGACGGGCCTCTACCCGTAGACCTACCCGGTCCGCAGGCGGGTTGACGCAGGGCTCAGAGATAATCCCGTAGCCCCGCGCCCTCGAAGGCGCGGCGGACGTGTTCCATTCGCCGCAGCAGCGTCGTGCGCGGCAGGCCCAGGTCGCGGGCTACCTGGGAGACGGAGTCGTGCTTGAGCCGCTCGGCCACGTCCCGGAGGTCCGCCGGCAGGTCGGCCAGCACGTCGGCCACGTCGCCGGCGAGCTGCGCCCGCTCCTCGTCGCTGCGGGGGTCGCGGCCGAGCCGGGCGTCCTGCTCGCGCCGGCCGACCGTTTCGGCCAGCTCGACCGGGCCGTTGTCGCCGGTCTCGATCAGGACGTGCAGCGACGTGGCCCGCCGGTGGTCGCGCTTTTCCGCCCGCTTGTCGCGGAGGAGGCTGGCGGCGTACCGCTCGACCACGGTGGTGACGAAGACGTGCCAGTGGGCCTCGCCGGGGTCGAAGGCCGACAGCTGCTTGAGCAGCTTGAGGGCGAGTTCCTGCTCGATGTCGTCCCGGTCACTCCGGGTGAAGCCGGCCCGGCCCACGAGCTGCCGGGCCTTGCGGCGGATCAGGCGCGCCGCGAAGGCATCGAGCTGTTTCGGACTCGCCGAACTGTGAGGATGGGGTTGGGGAGTTGGAGATTGCCTCGTGTCTGGTTTCATGACCCTTTGCCCGAACGGGTGGTTGATCCCGCCGTGCCCGTTGCACAGCGACCACCCGCCGGCCGGGTTGCATGACCGGCGCGCGAAAAAACGGCGGCGCAACTGAAGTCGTTGCGCCGCCGTTCGATCAGGTCACGAATTCCCGAGTTGCAGTTGCACGAAACCGGTGCAACTGCAACCCGCTACCCCGTCTTCTGCCCGCGCGGCCTCCCCTTCCAGCGCATGATCTGGTCCAGGTCCAGGGCCGTCTCCCAGTACAGGCGCAGCTCGCGCGCCGACTCGTCGGCCAGGCAGCGGCTGACGTCGGCCTTCGTCAGCCCGGTGCGCTTCGCCAGGTCCTTCTGGCTCGGCCGGGGGAGCAGCTCCGGGGTGCCCGTCCGTTCCTTGGTCGCGTAAGCGTAGTCCCTGGCCGCCAAGAGGTGTTCCGCCATCTCACGGACCAGCGCCTCGATCTTGCCGGCCCGCTCGGCCCGCTTGCGGGGCGGCCGCTTCGCCTTGACCCCGTCGGTCAGCCCCGAGTCGGTCAGCCGGCTTTCGACGTAGGCCATGTCGAAGGAAAGCGCGGCCGGCCCGAAGGTGACCACGGACTCCAGGGCGATGGCCAGGTTCGTGGTCGCGCTGCCCCAGCGCCGGACGCTCGCTTCCGTGGGCAAGAAGAGCAGGGCCTTGGGCCGGCGGGACATCTCGGCGGTGAGGGCGGGGCGGCTATCCTCGTAGACGTGCCGGGCGAAGTAGACCTCGCGCGGGCGCTGCCCCCAGGTCGCCTTGCCCACGCGCCAGAGGTGCCCGGTCACGGCCTCGGCGGGCGGCCCGCGGACGCCCGCGGCGTCGGACACGGCGGCGAGGAGTGCCGGTACGTCCACGGCCCACCGCTTCAGGCGGTCGAGCGGGACCTCGACGGCCCCGCACTCCGGGCAGGGGATGTAGGCGTGCCGCCGCCCCGTCCGGCTGCTGGTGACGAACTCGACGCGGCCGACGTAACCGCGCCCGCAGTCCCAGCACGGCGCGGACGTGGCCGGCGTCGTCTCGCGCAACAGCCCGAGGCCGACCAGCCGTTCCAGTGCGGGGCCGAGGTGCTTGTGGGCCTCCTCCGCGAAGAACACCGGCGGCTCGTCATCCAGCCGCTGCAACATCAGGGGCAACGGATCGGACACCATCGATGTTCCACCGTTTGAGGTACTTCTGGGCCAGCTCGATCCGCTCGGGCCGCTGGTTCCGCAGGCTGCAGCTGCTCGGGTACGCCACGTCGAACGTCAGTGTGCCCGGCTTGCGGCCGTCGAGCGGCAGGAACTCGAAGCAGAAGGTGACCATCGTGACGTTGACCGACGACAGCGGCACGCGCTCCTTGTTGAGGACCTCGTCCAGCATGTCGTAGACGTCGTCCGGGCCGGCGTCGGGGTCGGCCTCCAGGACCATGCGCCGGTGGCTGTTCTTGAACGACAGCCGCAGCCGGCGGACGCGCGCCCGCACGCAGTCCTCGGGGTCCGTGGCCAGGGAGAAGGTCCGGTGCTTGAGCCCGTTCAGGTCGTAGGCCGCGTCGGGGTTCCAGTCCTCCAGCTCGACGCCCAGGACGATCTGGGCGAACAGCTCTTCCAGCCGCGGCTTGATCTTGGGCGGCACCTTGGCGAACAGCTCCAGCGTGCCCTCGGCGCGGTTGTAGGCGAAGACGATGGCGAACGTCTGGCGGAAGGTCCGCGGCGCGAGCTTGCCGTCCTGGTCGTGGGCGGTGACGTTCTGGACGAAGTCGTCGGGGTGGGCGAAGAAGTAGTCCGTCCCGCGGCGGGTGAGGGTTTCCACCGTGCAGACCTTGCCCC
>DATLYJ010000073.1 GCA_035574915.1 Dehalococcoidia bacterium
CCTCGCGCCAGGTGAGAGGCTGCCCTTCAACTTCGTCGGCACCGTCCGTCTCACCTCCAGCGAGCCGATCGGCGTGATCGTGAACCGCGCCACCAGCCTGGGCGACACCTTCACCAACTATCGCGGCATCCGTCCGGCCGATGGCGCGCGGCGCGTGCTGCTGCCTGTGCTGAACAAGAACTACGGCTCTATCCCCGGCGCCGCCGCGGGCTGGAACAGCTGGTTCCGGGTGATGGTGGCCGACGGCGGCCGGGCGACGGTGACCGTGCGATACTTCGGGCTGGACCTGCCGGGCGGCTCGATCTCCTACACGGTGAACGTGGACCGCGAGTTCACGGTTTTCCAGTACCTGGAGCCGGCGCTGCCGAACGGGTTTGCCGGGACGGCGATCATCGAGGCGGACAGGCCCATCGTGGCGCTGGCGAACCTGACCACGGACGTGTTCCGCGGCGACCCGGACCTGCTCTACAACGGCATCTCACTCGACTGAGCAAGCCCCTGCACCCAGGGCGTCTGTGCACTACGCCCTCCGCCGGCCCTGGCCCTGGCAGCAGCGCCACAGGTTGCTCCGGGCTGACACCCTCACGATGACAGGCTGCGGCCGGTCGGGGTCGCGGCCTCCCGCGTCGCGGTCGCGTCGTTCGGCGCCCGGCTCCCCCTCGAGGGCTGCCAAGGGACGCGGCCTTCCTCACGGGTGCCCGGGCTGCAGTCGGCCGACGCCGCTGCCGCTAGAATGACGCCACCGGCGGCGAAAGAGGCGTAGTTGAAATGTTGACGGAGTCCGGCCTCGTCTCCTACCTCGCGCGGCGAATGCCCGAGGCCTCCGAGATCAGCGTGACGAAGCTGGCGCGCATCCCGGGCGGCGCTTCCCGCGAGACGTGGTCCTTCGAGGCCCGCTGGCGCGAAGACGGCGCCCTCCGCGAACGCGGCTTCATCGTCCGGCGCGACCCGACCGGCTCCCTTCTCGAGACGGACCGCGACGTCGAGTTCCGCATGTACCAGGCCATGGCGGCGGCAGGTGTGCCCGTCCCCCCGATGTACTGGATCGAGCCCGATGGCGCCGGGTTGGAGCGGCCCTTCTTCGTCATGGGGCGGGTGGAAGGCGAGACCAACGGAGCGCTGCTCGTCTCGCCGTCCTACGGCGGGTCGCGGGAAGAAATCGCGCGCCAGAAGGCGCAGATCCTGGCGCGCATCCATCGCGCCGACTGGCGGGCGCTCGGCGTGGAGGCGTTTGCCGGCCCAGCACCGACCCCGGAGACGGCCGCTCGAGTCGAGGTCGAGCGCTGGGAGTCGATCATGCGTCGTGACGCGCTGGAGCCGCAGCCCGTGCTGGAAGCGGCGCTGGGCTGGCTCAAGCGGAACGCGCCCGTGGCGCCGGCGATCACCGTGGTCCACGGCGACTACCGCACCGGCAACTTCCTCTACGACGACAAGAAGATCAACGCCATCCTGGACTGGGAAATGGCCCACCTCGGCGACCCGATGGAAGACATCGGCTGGCTATGCCTGCGCAGCTGGCGGCATGGCACCGAGCTTGCCGGCGGCCTGGTGGAGCGCGAGCGCTTCTACGAGATGTACGAAACGGCCGGCGGGTACCCTGTAGACCGGCGCTCGGTCCACTTCTGGGAGGTGCTCGGCAACCTGAAGCTGGCCGTGATCTTCCTTACGGGCGGGCGCTCTCTGGTGGAGGGCAGGACCGCGGACCTCATCCTTGCCATGACGACCCGCATGATCCCCGGGATCGAACGCGAGATACTGACGCTCCTGGAGGCTGGACCATGAGGCCGGACGGCGACGAATTGCCGGGCATCATCCGCCGCGCGCTGGTCGAGTACGTGGCGCCGGAGGTGTCCAGCGTCTACGGGCGCACCCAGCTGACGTACGCCCTCAGCCTGCTCGCCCAGCTGGCGCGCGAGGCCGACGGCGCGGCCGCGAGGCTGGACCAGGAGATCTCGGCCCTGCGGCGCGTGCTGGGTGCCGCGCTCCGGCGGCTGGAGGCGGCGGACGAGGACCCTCGGCTCGTCTCTGACGCCCGAGCCGCCCTGCGGTTGCGGCGCAAGCGCGACCTGCGCCTCTCCGCCCTGCGCGCGGAGCGCGCCGCGTTACTCGAGGTCCTGGTCCGGCTCGAGGCAGCATGTTCGGGAGCGGCCAGGGGGACCGCCCGGGCGCGGGTGCACGGACTGCTGGTCTCCTTCCTCCGCGCGCAGTCCGGGGGCCGGGCCCCGGCGCGCTGAGGCGACCCGAGCCCGTAACTGCGGGTCCGCGCACCATCGGGAGGCGCGCCGCGCTCCTGCTCCTTGCCGGCTCAGCAGCCGCACTGGCAGCCTCTCACCTCGCGCTGGCGATGTCCGCCTTCGACGCCTACGCCGGGCTGCTCCAGCGGCTGATGTTCGCGGCCGCCTACCTCTGGTTCGCCATCGAGGCCTGGAGCGCGGACGCCACAGTGGGGCCTCCGTCAGGTCAACCGGTCGATGAAGATCGTCGCCAGTCCCAGGTAGATCAGGAACCCCATGAAGTCCGTCACCATCGTGTCGAACACGCCGGCGATGGCAGCCGGGTCGACACCCAGGCGCCGCAGGGTCATGGGGATGATCACACCCGTGGTGGAGGCAACCATCATGTTCAGGAACATGGCCACGCCGGCGATTAGCCCGAAGGTCATGTCGCCGCGCGTTACCCAGGCCACCGTGGCGAGCACGCCGCCGAACAGCACACCCTTGATCAGGCCCAGGGCCCACTCCTTGCGGAGCATGTGCACGATGTCGGCCGGGGTCAGCTCGCCCAGCGCCATTGAGCGAACCACGATAGTGGCGGTCTGGATGCCCGCGTTGCCGGCCTGGCCGGCGATCATCGGCATGAAAATCGCCAGGGCGGCGACGCGGGAGATGGTGTCCTGGAAGACGCTTATGATCGATGCCCCAGCGAATGCCCAGACCATATTGAAGGCGAGCCAGGGCACGCGGCGGCTGGCGGACTCCAGCACGGGACTGAAGGCCCACTCCTTCACGCCCAGGCCTGCCATGCGGTAGATGTCCTCGGTCGCCTCTTCGACCTGCACGTCGAGGACGTCGTCCGGCGTGATGACGCCGAGCAAGCGGCCCTCGTCGTCCACCACGGGAAGCGCCAGGAGGTCGTAGTGCCGCATGCGTTCGGCCGCGACCTCGCGGTCGGCGCTCGCGGGGACGCTTATCACGTCCGTCGACATGATGTCCCCGAGGCGTTCCTCCGGCTCCGCGACGACGATATCGCGCAAGCTCACGATGCCCTGAAGCTTCGACTCGTCGTCGACGACGTACAGGTAGTAGGGCTGGTGGGGGTCCGGCTTCTGAGTGCGAAGGAAGCGTATGGTCTCGTCGACAGTCCAGTCCCGCCGCAGGGCGAGGACGTCCGGGTTCATGAGCCCGCCGGCGCTGTCCTCCTCGTGCGTGAGCAGCTGCTCGACGACGACTCGGTCCTCCAGCAGGGGCAGGACTTCCCGCGCCCGCTCCTCGGGGAGGTGCTGGACGATGTCCGCCTCGATGTCGTCGTCGACGCTGTCCAGGATGACCGCGAGGCTGGACGCCGGCATCCTCGCGACGACCTCGGCGCGCACATCCTCGTGGAGATGCTCGAGGATGTCCGCAGCCTGGTCGGGCTGAAGGGCGGACAGGACCTTCTCGAGCGCGTCCTCGTCCAACTCCTCCAGGAGGTCCGCCTGGTCGGCGGGGTGACGGGTGGATATCAGGGCAACGGCATCCGCCGAACGGCCCTCCCGGACGAGGTCGTTCAGGACTTCCGCGAGGTTTTCCAGGTGCTCCTCTGAGACCATGACGACACACCCCTGCTCGGGACGCAGCTTTCGGACGCGTCCCGGGAATCTCGACGTTTGTGGGAAGAGGTTGACGGCTCAGGCCGTCAGGGGATGTGCCCGGGGTCTAGGCGGGTGTCGCAGAACGATGGCGTCCTTTGCCGGCCGGATGGCCACCGCCTGCGGCCAGCAGCTTGCCGGCCCCTGTGAGGACTGGGCTAGCTCTGGCGTCCTCCGTTCGTAGCGGGTAGAGGGCAGCATAAGCACCCGTTCTCCGCCATTTCTGCACCGCCTTTGGGCTTTCTAAAGGCAGGATAACGCCGCCGGCCCGCTACCGCTATCCCCGGGCCAACGGTATCCAGTCGGCACAGGGTCTGCGCCGGCGTCGTCAGTCGAGCCGAGCCGACGAGGAGCGCTCGTAGGCGACTTCGCCGGCGATTACAGTCAGGTCCACGCTGAGCTGTTCCCATGGGACCTCTCCTGGCAGGGCGTTGAGGACCACCAGGTCGGCGACGAAGCCCGGGGCAACGGAGCCGCGCTCGCGGTCCAGCCCGAGGACGCGGGCTGCCCCCGAAGTGAAGAGGGCCAGGGCATCGCTCGCGGTGAGTGATTGGGCCGGGGCGAGCTCGGCGCCGCCGCGGGAGAGGCGCTCGACTGCCCCGCGGATGCCGTCGAGGGGGCGCGGGGCGGCTACGGGAGCGTCGCTGGAACCGGCCACGGGCACGCCCGCCTCGAGCAGCCGGCGAATTGGATACAGGTCGGAGCGGTCGGCGTCGGACAGCCGCCGGAGCATGAGGTCGGCGCTCTCGAACAGAAAGCCCGGCTGAGTCACGACGGCCAGGCCGAGGGCGGCGATGCGGCGCGCCGCGTCTTCCGCGGCGACGCTGCAGTGCTCGATGCGGTGGCCGGGCGCTGGCCGCCCCAGCGCCTCGAAAGCCTCAAGGACCGTCTCGAGGCCCGCGCGGGTGGTCACGTGGACGGCGGCCCGGCGCCCCGCTGCTTCGATCCGGCGCAGTATTGCCGCCAGGAGGCCGGCCTGCGGGTAGAACTCGTGCTCGAGCTCCTTCGGCATGATCTTGACCGGCCCGCGAAGGAGGCGCCCCTTGCCTTCGGGAAGCTCGCCAAGGTGGTCGTAGCACTCCATGAGCGACACAGCCTGGGGCAGGACTCCCTCAGACTGCAAGTCGCCGAAGAGGCGCCACTCCGCTGCGCCGTTCGTAGGCGTGGCGTCCTGAAGGAACGTAATCCCTTCGGCAAGAAGCCTTCGGGCTGCCTCGGCGACGGCGCTGCGCAGTTCGCCGGGAGCCGGCGGGGGCAGAAGCCCGTCGAGCATCTCGTTCATCTCGACCAGCAGCCCCGCTGGTTCGCCGTCCGCGAGGTCGCGCTCCATGTAGCCGCCGGGCGGCTCAGGGGTGGAACCTGTAATGCCGGCGAGCTTCAGGCCCAGGCTGTTGAGGACGGTGGCGTGGCCGCTGCGGTGGTCCAGGCGCACGGGGTGGCCGGGCGCCGCCTGGTCCAGCTCGCGGCGCGTCGGGTGGCGGCCTTCCCGCAGGGCGCGCTCATCGTAGCCCGCGGCCCTGACCCAGGTCCCGGGAGGC
>DATLYJ010000074.1 GCA_035574915.1 Dehalococcoidia bacterium
GGGGTCGGTGACGCTGACCTTGAGCGGAGGCTTGCGCGGCAGCTTCGAAAGCTCCTCGTAGACGAAGCTGACACCGGGGTCGAGCACGGCGCCCGGGATGTCGAGGCCGGCGAGGTCGCGCCCGCAGTTGTCGCAGATCTCGGCCCCCTGTATGTTTTCGAATTTGCAGTCAGGGCACTTCATGTCGGGACCTCCACAGACTCCGGCATTCAGGCGTCAGCGATTCCAAGTCTACACCGGCCGGCGGTGGCCGCGGGTTTGCTGGCATTGTGCAGGTTGGGGCATTCCTGGCCAGCCGAGAGATTGGCCACGGATTAGCACGGATTAGCGCGGATTTTGTGCGTTTTCGACCGGCGGAGAGGCGAGCAGAGGATGGCTTTCCATGGACGCCTCGTCAAAGGTTGCTTCGGCCTCCGGCCTCGCAATGACGCTCCTCACCACCACCGTCACTGCGAGGGCGCCAGCCCGAAGCAAACCTTGAGACCCTCATCTCCCCGGTGGCGCCATCCGCGCGCGCTTCGCCAAAGGTTGCTTCCGCCTCTGGCCTCGCAATGACGCTCCTCACCACCAGGCGTCATTGCGAGGGCGTCAGCCCGAAGCAAACCGTGAGACCCCTCATCTCCCCGGTCGCGCCATCCGCGCGCGCTTCGCCAAAGGTTGCTTCCGCCTCTGGCCTCGCAATGACGCTCCTCACCGGCGGCGCCATCGCGCGATTGCCTAGTCGGCGCCTACTCCACCGTCCAGATGTCGCCCTGGCGGAGGAGGGCGGCGATGTCGCCTTCGCCTTCTGCCTTGCGGACGTCTTCGATCTGCTTTTGCAGGAGCTCGTCGTAGGTCGGGCGCTGGACGGCGCGGAAGACGCCGACGGGCACGGGGTAGTCGGGGTAGTCCATGCGGCTGAGGAGGAAGGCGATCGTGGGGTCCTCGATCGTCTCGTCGTGGACCAGGAGGTCCTTCTCGGTGATGCCGTTACCGAGCGTGACTACTTCGGGCTTGAGGCCGTTGAGGCGGATGCCCTTGTCCTGGTTCTTGCCGAAGATCATTGGCTCGCCGTGCTTGAGGTAGAGCATGCGGTCGGCGCGGACGTCGCGGGCGGAGAAGTCGTCGAAGGCGCCGTCGTTGTAGATGTTGCAGTTCTGGTAGACCTCGACGAAGGAGGTGCCCTTGTGCTTTGCGGCGCGCTCCAGGGTCTCGGCGAGGTGGTGCGGGTCGGTGTCGAGCGAGCGGGCTACGAAGGTGGCCTCGGCGCCGAGGGCGACGGCGATTGGCTTCATGGGCCAGTCGATGCTGCCGTAGGGGGTCGACTTCTTGACGGTGCCGAAGGGTGAGGTGGGCGAGTACTGGCCCTTGGTGAGGCCGTAGACCTCGTTGTTGTGGAGGATGACCTGGAGGTCCACGTTGCGGCGCATGACATGCAGGAAGTGGTTGCCGCCGATGCTCAAGGCGTCGCCGTCGCCGGTGACGACCCAGACGCTGAGGTCGGGGCGGGTGGACTTGAGGCCGGTGGCGATGGTGGGGGCGCGGCCGTGGATGGAGTGGAAGCCGTAGGTGTTCATGTAGTAGGGCAGGCGGCTGGAGCAGCCGATGCCGGAGATGAACACGATGTTCTCGCGCGGGATGCCGAGCTCGGGCATGACGCGCTGGGTCTGGGCGAGGATGGAGTAGTCGCCGCAGCCTGGGCACCAGCGCACTTCCTGGTCGGAGACGAAGTCCTTGCGGGTGAGGACTTTGACCGCGCCGGTCTGGGCGGCGAGGCGGCCGGATTCGCTGCGTTCGTTGGTGGCTACCATGTGTCACTCCCTGTGTGGGTTGCTTCGCTGCGCGGCGTCAGGGGCGCCGCCCCTCCCCGCCCGGCAGGCGGCCTGAAGGCCGCCCCTGCATTCGGTGTGTGCATTCGTTGCGCCATCAGGCGGCTCCCGCGGCGGCGGCTGCCGGGCCCCTGCCGTTGGGCGAGACCTGGAGGTCTTCGCGCCCCAGGATGCGGTAGATCTCGTTCTCGACCTCGCTGATGGTGAACGGGCGGCCGGTGACGCGGTGGAGGCCGAGGGCGTCGACCAGGTAGCGGCCGCGGATGAGCAGCTGCAACTGGCCAAGGTTGTTCTCCGGGATTAGCACCTTCTTGAAGGACTTGAGCACGTCGCCCAGGTTCTTGGGGAATGGGTTGAGGTGGCGCAGGTGCGCGGCCGACACTTTCAGGCCCTTGGCCTGCGCCCGCTGCACCGCCGTGGTGATCACGCCGTAGGTGCTGCCCCAGCCGAGGACCAGGAGGTCGCCGCTGGGCTCGCCGACGTGCACTTCCACGTCCGGGATGTCGTTGGCGATGCGGGCGATCTTCTCGGCGCGCAGGGAGACCATGAGGTGGTGGTTCTCTGGCTCGTAGTTGACGTTACCGGTGATGTTCTGCTTTTCGAGCCCGCCGATGCGGTGCTCGAGGCCCGGGGTGCCGGGGACGGCCCAGGGCGGGGCCAGCGTCGCGGGGTCGCGGGCGTAGGGCTGGTAGGTCTCGGGGTCGGTGGCGAAGTTAGGCTCGATCTTCGGCAGACTGTCGATGTCGGGGATGAGCCAGGGCTCGGAGCCGACGCCGAGGTAGAGGTCGCTGAGGAAGATGACGGGCGTGCGGTACTTGATGGCGATGCGCCAGGCTTCGATGGCCATGTTGAAGCAGTCGGCCGAGGTCGCCGGCGCGACAATGGCCACCGGCGATTCGCCGTTGCGCCCGAACATACACTGCAGAAGGTCCCCCTGCTCGGTCTTGGTGGGGATGCCGGTGCTGGGCCCGACGCGTTGGACATCGATGATGACGACCGGCAGTTCGACCATGACCGCGAGGCCGATGGCCTCGCTCTTGAGGGCGATGCCGGGGCCGGAGGTGCCGGTCATGCCGAGCGCGCCGCCGAAGGAGGCGCCGATGGCGGAGCCGATGGCGGCGATCTCGTCCTCGGCCTGGAAGGTCATGACGCCGAAGCGCTTCATGGCCGCAAGCTCGTGGAGGATGTCGCTGGCGGGCGTGATCGGGTAGCTGCCGTAGAAGAGCGGCCGGCCGGCGAGCTTCGAAGCGGTGAGGAAGCCGAGGGCCGTGGCCTCGTTGCCGGTGATGTTGCGGTAGAGGCCCGGGGCGAGCTTGGCTTTCGGGACGTGGTAGTGGGTGGCGAACATCTCCGTCGTCTCGCCGTAGTGATAGCCGGCGAGGAGGGACTTCTTGTTCGCGTCGGCGATGGCGGGGTTACGGCGGCCGAAGCGCTCGTCGATGTACTTGAGGGTGGTGTCGAGGGGGCGGCTGTACATCCAGAACATGAGCCCGAGGGCGAACATGTTCTTGGACCTGTCGATCTCCTGGGCGCTGAGGCCCGTGTCGCGCAGGGCGCGCGCGTTGAGCGTGCCGATCGGCACGCGGTAGACGCGATAGGCCTGGAGGCTGCCGTCCTCGAGCGGGTTCGAGGTGTAGTTGGCCTTCTTGAGGTTGGTGGGCGTGAACTCGTCCTCGTTGAGGACGATGACGCCGCCCTTGGGGAGGTCCGGCAGGTGCACCTTGAGGGCCGCCGGGTTCATCGCGACGAGCACGTCGGGGATGTCGCCCGGGGTGTAGATGTCGTAGCTGGAGAAGCTCACCTGGAAGGCGCTGACGCCGGGGAGGGAGCCCTGCGGGGCGCGGATTTCGGCGGGGATGTCGGGGACGGTGCTGATGTCGTTGCCGAAGACGGCGGAGGTCTTCGTGAACTGCGTCCCTGTGAGCTGCATGCCATCGCCGGAGTCGCCGGCGAAACGGATCGTTACGCGGTCGATGTCGATGACTTCGCCGCGCGCCTGCTCTTCAGTGCGTGTTGCCACTATCCACCCTCCGGTCTGGGCATTGCCTGGTGAGGCCGGGGCGGCAGGTTCAGGACCTGCTCCGGGAAGGCCTCCGCCAGGAAGCGAATGATGTCGAGCTGACGGACGCAGGCCACGGCGCGGCCGGTGTCGTCGACGACTGGGATGTTGTCGATGCTTTCCTGCATGAGCGCGATGGCCTCGGCGATGGTGTTGCGGTTGGTGAGCGTGCGCGTGACGGGGGAGACGTACTCCATGACGTTGGCGTCGTACTTGACGTCGCGGGCGACGATGCGCATGACGACTTCGCGTTCGGACATGATGCCGACGGGCTTGCCGTTGTCGAGGACGAGGACGTAGCCCTGGCCTTCCTTCTGGACGGCGGCCAGTGCCTGGCCTACGGTGGCGGAGCTCGCGATGGAAACGGGGGACTGCAGGCCTAACGCGCTGATGGGGTCGGTCTGGAATGTGCCTCTGACCGTGTTAGCTTCTGCTGCCAACGTCCCACTTCTTGGGGCCCCGGTGGCTCCGGGCGCCCTTTTTTCCGGGCAAAGTCAATTCTACATCAAGGATCGACGGCGGGACGCTCATGAATAGCGTCCCATCCATGATCTTGGCTCATGAAAGGTATTCACATGATGGTAACAATGGCTCGTTGACCGGGCCGGAACGGCGGGTTTAGATTTCGCGTACGCGGGCCGCCTCGAGCCGCGCCCAGTACGAAAGGAGCACGCCATGGCGGTCAAAGCCTACGTCCTCATCGTCACGGACCCGGGCGCAACGAAGAGCGTCTTCGACGCCTTGAAGCAGATCGAGGGCCTGGTGGAGCTGCACGAGGTCATGGGTCCCTACGACATCGTCGCCGAGATCGACGTGCCGCAGCTGGTCGATGTGCCGCCGATCCTGAGCACGAAGATCCGCGCCATCCCCGGCATCCAGAGCACGACGTCGCTGGTTTCGTTCCCGGAGAGCTGAGGGGGGAACAGCGGGTCGGCTGGTCAGCATTTCAGCGGGTAGGTAGTCAGGACTTCAGCATTTCAGCGGGTCAGCATGTCAGGGGCGCGCGCGACCAGTTCAGTCCTGACCTGAAGTGCTGAGCTGCTGAAGTGCTGACCTGCTGTCGGGACTTCAACATTTCAGCTGGTCAGCCTCTCAGGGAGACCGGCGGCGGGCCACGCGCATTGTCCCTGAAGTGCTGAACTGCTGAAGCGCTGACCTGCTGACCGAAGTGCTGAACTGCTGAAGCGCTGACCTGCTGACCTAATACCTGGCCTCGATGGAGGCAAGGAGGTCGGCGGCGTCCTCGCTGAGGCCCTGGTCGGTGCCGATCTCGATTACGCGGCGCAGGTGGGCGGCGGCCATGTCCCAGAGCTCGTAGGGGTCGCGATAGGGCTTGGCGGCCTGTTTGGAGAGCCGGTAGGCGACGAACTCGTAGCACCAGCCAAGGCTGTACTGGACGCCGGGGTCGTCCGGCGCCAGTTCGCCGGCCCTTTCGAGCGCGGCGAGGCCCTCCTGGAAGCGCAGGCGGCGGGTGATGAGCGTCGTGCCGAGGTACATCCACGCCTCGGCCAGCGCGGGGTCCAGCCTCAGGGCCTCGCGGGCCTCGGCGATGGCCTCATCGATGCGGCCGTCGCCGTGCAGCTGCTGAGCGCGCTGGAGGTGGTCGCGGGCGGTCAAACCTGACCCTCCTCGCCCCTCTCCGTTTCCGGAGATGGGAGGCCAGGGCGGGGCCCGACCGCTGAAGACTGACGGCTGCTCACAGGCCCATGAGGTGGAGGAAGGCTTCGGCGGAGGGTATGCGCAGGTACATGTTGCGCTCGGCCTGCTCGGCGATGGTCGAGCTGGGCTTGTCGCCGTAGTGGTGGCCGGGGAGGACAATGGTCTCCGGCGGCAGCGCCTTCAGGCGCATGAGGCTGTGGTAGAGGGCTTCAGGGCTGCTGCCCGGGAGGTCGCAGCGGCCGATGTTTCCGACGAAGAGCGTGTCCCCGGTGATGACGCGCCCCTCTACGAGCAGGCACTGCGAGCCGGGGGTGTGGCCGGGCGTGTGGAGGCAGGTGACCGGCACCTCCCCGACCATCACGACCTCGTTGTCCTTCGTGCCCTTCCAGCCGGAGGCGGCGCGCTGGAGCAGAGGCAGCTCGTTCTCGTTGGCGTAGAGGCTGGCTCCCGTGAGCTGCTGGAGCTCGGCGGCCGCGTTGACGTGGTCGAAGTGCGAGTGCGTGGCGAAAATCTTCGTGATCTTGTAGCCAGCGCGCTCGGCCGCCGCGGCGATCGCCCGCGCGTCCCAGGCGGGGTCGACGATGGCGGCCTCCTTCGTGCGCTCGCAACCGATGAGATAGACGAAGTTCGCCATCGGCCCGACCTGCATCTGGCGGACGGAGGATGCTTTTGCTGGCCCGGTCTCTTCGCTCATGCGCTAAGAGTAACGATTGCAGGCGTCGGAGCGCACTGGGTGCGGGCGCGCCGGGGAGGCCTGGCGCGCCGTTGCCTGAGGCCGGCGGCTCCCGGCGGACCAGATGGCAGCGGCCGTTGGGCCGGACGTTGGCGTCCGTTGACGGGCGCCGGGTTGCGTGCTGATATTCTGGGGTGCCTTTGCCCCGCCGCAGCCGAGGGGGTGTTCATGTCCGGACCTGCGAAGCCCATTAGCCGCGATGAGGTAGATGCCCTGTTCCAGAAGGTCAGCAATTGGGGCCGCTGGGGCGAGGACGATCAGCTGGGGGCGCTGAACCTGATAACGCCGGCCAAGCGGCTGCAGGCGGCCGAGCTGGTGATCGATGGCATCACGGTGAGCTGCGCCCTCCCCCTGAACACGACGGGCAGCGGGGAGAACCCGCGACCGGTGGTGCATCTGATGGTGGGGGCGGGCGACATCGAAAGGGCGACTTCTTCGTCCGACTACTTTGCCATTGCCTCCCACGGCATGGCGCACACTCATTTGGACGCGCTCTGCCACATCTTCTATCGCGGCCAGATGTACAACGGGCGGCCGGCGTCGATGGTGACCTCGGCGGGGGCGCTGGCGAACTCGATCGAGGCGGGGAAGGACGGGGTGGTGAGTCGCGGCGTGCTGCTCGATATCCCGACGGCGCTGGGCAAAGAGTGGCTCGAACCGGGCGAGGCGATCTACGTAGAGGACCTGGAGCTGGCGGAGACGAAGATGCACACGCGCGTCGAGGAAGGGGACATCCTCCTCATACGGACCGGCCGTCACCAGCGGCGGGAGAAGCTGGGCCCGGCGCAGGGCCTCGCCGGGCTGCACGCCTCGACCCTGCCGTGGCTGCATCAGCGCGGGGTCGCCGTGCTCGGCTGCGACGGCGTGAGCGACGTCACGCCCTCCGGCATGGAGGGCGGCATGGGCCTGCCGATCCACATGATCGCCATCCCGGCGATGGGCGTGCACCTCATCGACAACATGGGGCTGGACGAACTGGCGGCGACGTGCGACCGCCTGGACCGCTACGAGTTCATGCTCACGCTGGCGCCGTTGAAGCTACTGAAGGGCACAGCTTCGCCCGTCAACCCGATCGCGCTGTTCTAAGGCTCGCCACCCTGGGGGACGGGTCCTTGGGTGCGCCCCGGCCTCCTTGCGTCATTGCGAGGCCGGAGGCCGAAGCAACTTGTGGGGAGGCGTGGGCGGATGGCGCGAACGGGGAGACGAGGGGGGTCAAGGCTTGCTTCGGGCTGGCGCCCTCGCAATGACGATGGTGGGGAGCGTGGGTTGAGTGTCCGCCGGCCGGTCACGCGCTCGGCGGCTGGAGCTCCTCGACGCGACGGCCGATGGCGCGCGTCATGGCCTGGAGCAGGGCGAGGTCGTTCGTGGTCATGAGGGTGCGGAGGGCGTCTTCGCGGGCGGCGGCGATGGGGGTGTGGGGCACGTCCGCGGGGGCCGGGACTGCGTCCTCGCCGCCGTGGCCGAGGTAGCGGACGACCAGCCGCCGGGCCCTGGGGGCGATGTCCACCAGGGCCTTGCGCAGGAGGGCAACGTCGTCACAGGTCTCGAAGAAGGCGATGGCGCGGGCTACGTCGTCGCGGTCCGGCATGGTGATCGATTCTAGACGTCACGCTGCGGATATGTGGTACCTGTCAAAGCTTGTCGAGCGTGATGCAGATCGTTGAGGGTTGCTTCGGGATGGCGCCCTCGCAATGACGCTGGTGAGGCTGGCTAACTTGAGGCGCTCCTAGAACATGTGCACCCTTGCGTCATTGCGAGGCCGGAGGACGAAGCAACCTTTGGGGAGGCGTGCGCGCATGGCGTGACGGAGAGACGAGGGATGTCAAGGTTTGCTTCGGGCTGGCGCCCTCGCAATGACGCTGGTGAGGCTGGCTAACTTGAGGCGCTCCTAGAACAGGTGTACTATGGCGTCATTGCGAGGCCGGAGGCCGAAGCAACCTTTGACGAGGCGTGCGCCCGATGCGCGAGATGTCCTGCTATGTCTACTTTCTCACGAACCTCACGAATAGCGTGCTGTACACGGGAGTAACTTCGAACCTGCGAGACCGGATCAGAAAGCACCGCGAGAAGGCTTATCCCACTTCATTCACCAGCCGGTACAACGTTTGGAAGCTTGTTTACGTCGAGGCGTTTGGGGACATGAGGGCGGCGATCGAGCGCGAGAAGCAGATCAAGGCCGGACCGCGGCGGCGCAAGGTAGAGCTGATCGAGAGGGCTAATCCGGCGTGGCGGGATCTGTACTGGGAGCTTGAGGACTGAGGGGTCTCAAGGGTTGCTTCGGGCTGGCGCCCTCGCAATGACGCGCGGGGCGGCGTGTTGCTTCGGGCGGGCCTCCTCGCAATGACGCGCGGGGCGGGGGCGGAGGACTAAGGTTCTCAAGGTTTGCTTCGCGCTGGCGCCCTCGCAATGACGCGCGGGGGCGGGCAGGTCAGGCGCGGAAGATGCCGCGAGGCTCCAGCGGCAGGGAAGGCTGCGTTGGCGCAGGGATGGACTTCGGCCTGTAGGTCTTGTCGATACTCTCCATGCCCAGCACCGAAAGGATCAGCCCCACGACGACGCCGTAGAAGGCCCCGACGATGAGGTTCATGAGGAGCAGGCCGATCAGCCCCGAAAGGTCGCGCTCGAAGGTGAGGCGGAGGATGTTGCTGAACTGGTCGATTTCCGACTCCGCGGCCCTGTACAGCCAACGGCGCGGGTCGATGCCGGCGGCGGCGGGGACCTTGCGGTCGGCGACGTAGGTCCGGCCGGCGGCGTCGCGGCCGACGTAGGTGATGACGAAGTCATCGCGGCCAGCGCCAGGGGCCGTCTCGACGTAGGTTGCCTGGAGTTGCAGCTTCTTGAACTCGTCCGGTGAGACGACCGAGGCGGCGGCCTGGTTGCCGCCGCGCACGGCGGCGAGCGCGCCGGCGAGCTCGTTCCGCAGCGGGCCGGCCGGCACGAGGTTCTGCGGCGCCCAATCGGTCAGAGTCTTCTCGATGGTCTTCTCTCGCGGGAAGGAGGCCCAGCCGAAGAGGAGCGCAACGAGTATCCCGGCCAGTATCGCGGCGCGGTGAGGGTTGCGCAGCATCCAGGCGAGCATCACACAGCCTCGAACTCCACCGAGTCGCCTTCGACCTGACGGGCAAAGTAGGCTTCGATGCCAGCCCACTCGAAGGCCTGACGGAGCTCCGCCCCGACCTCGCGTAGGTCGCGCTTCTGCTGCTGCTCGAGGGAGAAGCCTGGCTTACGCAGCCAGGAGATGAAGCCCTGCTGGTACCGGGCGCAGTCCTGATGGGCGATGAGGACGATGCGCGGCGGCAGGTGGTTGTCCATGAGGAACTTGAGCATGCGCATGCCGACCTTGAGGTTCTTGGGCAGGGCTTCGGCGAAGGAGAGGATGTAGGCCCCGCCGGGCACGGCGACGATGTCGTAGTTGTGCAGGCCGAGATGGGCCTGGAGGAAGTCCTCCGAAGGGGCTCGATAGCGGCGGTCGGAGCACATGAGCACGAGGGCGTCTGTCTTCTCCGGCCCAAGGCGGGCGGCGGAGCGGTACAGGGCGCCCGGGCTGGTAGTCACGCGGGCCTCCTTTCTCTCGTTAGCGTCAGCAAGGCATTCGGCTGACTGGCGGCAGCCCGGCCGGACTCACGGCCTGCGAACGGGCGCGTTTCGATGCCGGGCAGGACCTGCGCAGGGCCGGGGCGTTCACGCCTCTGTCTCGTCCGGGGCGGGCTTCTGGGGCAAGGGAGGGGCGCCGTTGCCGGCGGGCCCGGCGGCGCGGGCGTTCGAGAGGCCGAGGTTGTCGACGACGCGGCGCGATGCGCTCTCGATGTCGATGCCAGTGGTCTCGCGAACGACCTCGAAGGTCTGTTTGACGGCGGCCGTGGCGGAGCTGAGGAAGCGTCCCATGCCGCCGGCGCCGTTGCCGCTGGCCATATCGAGGATGGTCACCTTGTCGATTTCGGCGAGGTGGCGGGTGATGCGGTCGGCGACCTCGGGTACGGCCTCCATGATCGTGGGGAGGATCTGGAGGAGCTGTGCGGCCTCGTTCATGGCGTTCAGGGCGTGGGCCAGCTTTTCCTTGCCCTCGGCCTCGGCGAGCAGGCGGGCGCGCTCACCTTCGGCCTGAGCGAGGAGCTTTGCGCGCTCGCCTTCGGCCTCGGCGAGGAGGTTCGCCTGGCGGCCCGTGGCCTCCGCGGTGAGCTCCGCCTGGCGCGCCTCGGCGAGAGACTTTCGCTTCGATGATTCACCGCTGCCTTCGGCGATCAGCGCTTCCCTCCGGCCTTCCGCTTCGGCCACGGTAGCCTCGCGGCGCGCCATGGCGGGCACGACAACGTCGGCCTCGGCGGCCTTGCGCGCCTGTTCGATGCGCTTCTCCTCGACGCCGATGCGGGCTTCGGTCTCGGCCTTCTCCACCTCGACCTCCGCGACGCGTACCTGGCGCATCGCCGTGGCCTGGGCGAGAGGGCCGGCCTGGGACGCCTTCGCGGCGGCTGCTTCGACTTCGGCCTGATACTCGGCCTTGGCGACGTCGCGGGCCTTCTCGGCGGCGGCGATTTGCTGGTCGGCCAGGGCGCGGGCCTGCGCGGCGGCAAGCTCCGCGGCGGCGACTTTCTCGGTCTGCTCGCGCTGGGCCTGGGCGGCGCCGACCTCGGCGTCGCGCTTGACTTCGGCGGTGCGTTTCTTGCCCAGGGCTTCGAGGTAGCCGACATCGTCCCAGATGGCCTGAATGACGATGTTGTCGATTTGGATGCCCATCTTGGCCAGGTCGGCCGAGGCTGCGGTAGTGATCGACTGCTGGAATTCCTCACGGCTGTCGTTGGCTCGTTCGATAGTGAGGACCGCGAGGACGGCGCGTAGCTGGCCCTCGAGCGTCTTGAGGACGATGCTGCGGATGTCCTCGACCCGGAAGGTGAGGAAGCGCTCCGCGGCGGCCATGATGGAGGCGTCGTCGGAGCCGATGCGGACGTTGGCGACGGCATCGACGTTCACGGGCACGCCCTCGCGGGTGATTGCCTTGCGGACCTCGATGAGGAGGTTCATGGCCTCGAGTGACATGAAGTCGAGGCGCTCGATGACGGGCCAGACGATAGTGGCGCCGCCGCGGACGACCCGGAAGCCGACGGTCTGCTGGGTGCCATCGGGGCCGATGATGCGGCGCTTGCGGCCGGAGATGACGGCGACCACGTTTGGCGGCACCTTGACGTAGCGGCGGCTGACCGTGGCGATGATGAGGAAGACGACGAGGACGAGGAGGCTTACGCCAAAGGCAACGTAAATTCCGGTCACTGCTGTACCTCCTTCGCCGCCTCGGCGATGACTTCGGGCGTCCTCGCAACCACCAGGTCCGACCCGAGCACGGCCCTGATCACCACTCGCTCGCCGGCCGGGATGTGCGCGCCGCCTTCGGCGCGGGCGATGAACGTGTTGGCGCCGCCGGCGGCGCCGACAGTGACTCGCCCGAGGCCGGAGGGCGGGATCGACACTTCGACCACGCCGGTGCGCCCGATCAGGCTGCCGACCTCGGTGACGCTGTTCGACTGCTGGCCGTACAGGAGCTGCAGGAACTTGTAGGCGACGAAGGCCAGGGAGAAGCCCGGCAGGAGGGCGAAGAGGCTGCTGGCGAGGGTGGACCAACCGTAAGAGCTGGTGATCATGCCGGAGGCGCCGTATGCGGTCATGAAGGCCATGAGGTTGCGCAGGCTGAGGGGGGAGGGGCCCTCGTCGCCGGCGCCGGCCTCGGCCGAGGCGGTGGCATCGCCGTCGCCGCCGCCGAAGTCGAGCTGCTCGCCGATGCTGTCGCCGACGCTATCGAAGAAGTCGCCAACGCTGCCGAGGACGAAGGAGACGAAGAGAAAGAGCGCCCCGAACAGGGCTATCGCAAGGAAGAAAGCCTGGTCGACACTCATGGAGCACCCCGGCAGCGAACGCTGAGCGATCTTACCGAAAACGAGGGGACTTGTGGGCGCCGCGGGTGGCTACCGAGGCGCGCGAGATTCTTCGCCCTCCGCCCACCCGGATCGCGGCGCCCGGAATGGCCGGAAGCGCCGGGGGTTTTGCGCAGGGGCGAGCACCGCTACATTTGGGCAAGGTAGACGACGCGACGAAGGCAGGGGTTGGCGACAGAAGGGCTGCGGTCAGGAGTAACGGCGGATACAAGCGCCGATGGTATTACCGTAGCGGAGGCAGCGCCGGAGGAGCGGGCGCGGGGGCGGCGCCGCTCCGAGTTCGTCGACCGGAACCTGACCGAAGGCAGCATACCGAAGAACCTGGCACACCTGGCGTGGCCGCAGGTCGTTGAGTCCGTTGTCAACGTCACCGACCAGCTTGCCGACCTCGTGTGGGCGGGGCGGTTGGGCGCGGAGTCGGTTGCCGGACTGGGCGTGGCGCAGACATACGTGCAGGTAGCGCGGACGGGCCGGCAGGGCCTGGACACCGCCATGCGGGCGATGGTCTCGCGGGCTATCGGCGCCGGGGACGTCGCGCGGGCAAACCACGTTGCGTTGCAGGCCTTCACGCTCTCGGGCGCCTTTTCGCTCCTGATGGTCCTGGTGGGTGTGTTCCTCACGGAGCCGCTGCTGCGCGTGCTCGGCGTGCCGGAGAGCGTGATCATCGCCGGCGCAGACTACATGCGCTGGAACTTCGTCGGCACCGGGGCGGTGGCGTTCCGGATGATGTCGGGCGCAGCGCTGCAGGCGTCGGGAGACACGTTGACGCCGATGAAGGCGACGATGGTGAGCCGGGTGCTGCACGTGGCGCTGAGCCCGGCGTTCGTGTTCGGCTGGTGGCTGTTTCCCGAATGGGGCCTGGTCGGCACGGCCGTGGCCAACACCATCGCCCAGGGCGCAGGAGTAGTGATGAACTTCCGGGCGCTGTTTACCGGTACGTCCCGCCTGCACCTGACGTTCGCGGGCTACCGGCCGGACTTGCCGCTGCTGTGGCGGCTAATCAAGACGGGCGCGCCTGCTTCGGTGACATCCGCGGAGCGCGCCTTCGCGCAACTGGTGCTGGTGGGGCTGGTGGCGCCGTACGGGGCGACGACGCTCGCGGCCTTCTCGCTCACGCGGCGCATCGAGATGCTGTCGCACGTCGGCGCGGGCGGCATCGGGCAGTCGACGGGCGTGATGGTGGGGCAGAACCTGGGCGCGGGGAAGCACGACCGGGCGCGGAAGTCGGTGCTGTGGGGCCTGGTGTACGTAAACATCAGCACCTTCATTGCCTGCGGGCTGATGTTCGCCTTCCCGCGCGAGTTCCTCTCGTTCTTCAACGACGACCCGGAGCTGCTGGACGTGGCCGTGAAGTGGCTGCAGATCGCCCTCATCGGCTACCTGGTGATGGGCATGGGCATGGTGTTCATGCAGTCCTACAACACGGCTGGCGACACGCTGGTGCCGATGGTGGTGACGCTGATCTCGATCTGGGGGATCCAGCAGCCGCTCGCGGTCGTCCTGCCAGACCTGGGCCTCGAGCAGTACGGGATCGCCTGGGCGATCGTGGCGGCGATGGCGGCGAGGCTGCTTATCTACGTGCCGTACTTCTTCTCCGACCGCTGGGAGAGGGTCAGGTTGTAGAGGGAGGGACTGGCAGTGGTGGTCGGTGGTCGGGCGGCGCGGCAGACGAGAGCAGAGTACAGAGTGCAGAGTTCACGTGAATAGCGCCTGCTCGCCGCGGTCTGGCTCTCGGTGAAGTTGATTCCGGAGAACAGAATCGGAAGGCCGGGCGTGCCCCGGCCCGCCGCCCCGTTTTGCCTTTACTCTGCACTCTGCAGTCTGTGCTGCGAGGGAGGTGAGGGATGGAGTTCCCGCCGGTGTTCGATGGGCACATTGATTACATAACGGCGATCAGGCCGCGGCCGGGACGTCCGGGGCGGGACTTCCTGGAGGAGTCGGAGACGGGGCATGTGGACCTGCCGCGGGCCGCGAAAGGCGGCCTCGGCGGCTGCTTCACGTCGATCTTCCTGACGAACGAGCAGGCGGAGATGGCAGCAGTCGACTACGCGATGCAGGAGATGAACGACGTCTTCGGGATCGCGGACCGCGCCGGCGGGAGGTTCCGCGTCTGCCGGACGGCGGCGGAGGTGCGGCAGGCGCTCGATGAGGGCGCCTTCGCGTCTGTATTCATGTTCGAAGGTGCGGACCCGATCTCGTACAGCCTGAAGGAACTGCGGGTGTTCTACGAGGCGGGCCTGCGCTGCCTGGCGCCGGTATGGAGCCGGTCGAACATCTTCGCCCATGGCGTGCGTTTCGGCGACGCGCAGGTAGACGGCGGGCTAACGGCGGCGGGACGCGACCTGGTCCGCGAGTGCAACCGCCTTGGGATCATCCTCGACGTGTCGCATATCAACCCGGCTGGCTTCTGGGACATGATCGAGGAGTCGAAGTCGCCGGTCGTGGCGACGCACTCGAGCGTGAAGGCGTTGTCGCCGCACGTGCGCAACCTCGACGACGAGCAGATCAGGGCCATCTCCGAGAAGGGTGGGACCATCGGCATCAATTTCTCGAACATGTTCCTGCGCCCCGACATGCAGCGCGAGGCGACGGACACGGAGCTCGAGGTCATCGTGGCCCACTTCGACTACGTAGTGAACCTTGCGGGGGACGAGCACGTCTCCTTCGGCACCGACTTCGACGGCACCCAGGTCCCCGCCTGCGTAAAGGACGTGACGGGGCTGCCGCTGGTGTTGCGGGCGCTGAAGGCGCGCGGCTACTCGGACGACCGCATCGAGCGCATCTGCAACGGGAACTGGCTGCGGGTGATGCGGGAGGTGTGGGGGGAGTAGGG
>DATLYJ010000075.1 GCA_035574915.1 Dehalococcoidia bacterium
CCGCGGCGCTCGGCTGGTCATCGGGCTCGACCCGGTGGCCGAGCGCCTGGCACTGGCCCGCCGGTTCGGCGCCGACTTGGCCCTCGACACCAGGGCCCTGACCGGTCCGGACCTCGTCGGGCGGGTGCGAGAGGCCTGCCCGCCGGGCGGCGCCGACGCGGTGATCGAGGTGTGCGGGATGCCGGGAGCTCTGGTCGACGGCGTGCAGATGCTCCGCACGGGCGGACGGTATGCCGTCGCCGGTGTCGTCTTCCCCGGCGCCGACATCACCCTGGACGCGAACGTCCTCGTCGCCCGCTGCCTCACCGTCCGCGGGGTTCACAACTACCATCCCCGTCACCTCGTGCAGGCGGTGGACTTCGTGCACCGCCACCGGCGGACGCTCCCGCTCGGCGCCCTGGTTGATGCCCGGTTCGCGCTGGCCGAACTGGACACGGCCTTCGCCCGGGCGGCGGAACGTCGGGTCCTGCGGGCGGCCGTGGTACCGTAGACGGCCGACGCTCGCGCGGGTCGCCGCGAAAGGAGGACGGATGGCCGGTTTCCGGTGTGCGAAGTGCGGCAAGGTCTCGATGGCCCAGCGGATCTGCTGCGGCCGGCCGATGAAGCGCGCCTGAGGGCGCGCCCCGGTCAGATCAACTCTTCCAGCCCACCCAGTCGGCGCACGCCCGGCCCAGGATCCAGGACCGGTCGTCCGCCGTGAGGAAGTCCACCCCCTCTTTGAGGTGGCGGACCGCGTCGCGGTAAGGGACGGGCAGCCGCGAGTAATCGGTGCCCCAGAGCATGCGCCGCGGCCCGAACGCGTCGTACGCGCGCCGCAGGTGCTTCGTCAACCCCGGAAACGGGAAGGGCTCGCTCGAGTAGCACGGCAGCGCGGACACCTTGACCGCCACGTTGGGATGGCGGGCCAGGGCCAGGACCTGGTCGAGGTCGGCGAAGGCGGCGTCGTCCTTGGGGCCGAGCGGGCGGGCTAGGTGGTCGAGGATCAGGCGCAGCCGGGGATGGCGGCCGGCGATGGGATCGATCGCCGGCGCCTGACCGGGCACGAATACCATGAGAGGCAGGCCCAGGGATTCGGCCGCCGCCCAGAACCAGTCGAGCGTGCCATCCGCCAGCCACCGCGACCAGAAGGGCAGGTGGAACGTCAACCGGACGCCCAGCATGCCGGGCTGCTCGCGCCAGCGCTCCAGGCGCGCGCGGGCGTCCGGAGCCGTCGGGTCGAAGCGGCCCATCACCGCGAAGCGGTCCGGCCAGCGCCGGGCGGCATCCAGCGCGTCGGTGTTGTCGTCGCCGATCCAGGAGGGCGGCACCAGCACCGCGCGTGCCACGCCGGCGTCGTCCATGACCTGGAGGACCTGCTCGGCGGACAGGGCCGGGCCGTGCGCGTGCACGGTGCGGCCGGGAGGCCACGGGCGAGTGGAGACGTCGGGGCTCCACACGTGGATCTGGGCGTCGATGACCGTCACCGGGAGGCCGAGGCGGCGGGAAGGGCGGCCTGGATGGCGAGGTCCAGGTCGGTGGGCTTGACCGGCTTGTAGAGGCAGCGCTGGACGGCCAGCGCTGCCAGGCGGGCGTGGTCTTCCTCGCGCAGGCCCCAGCCGGTGATGAAGAGCAAGGGCACCCGCGCATCGCGGGCCCGCAGGCGCTCGGCGAACTCCCAGCCGTTCATCCCCGCCATGCCCACGTTGGTCAGCACCACGTCGAAGCGCCCCGGCTGGTAGGCGGCCAGGGCGGCCGGACCGCTCGGCAGCGCACTGACGGTATGGCCGAGACTCTGGAGCGTCTCGTCGAGGACCCGCAGCACCTGGGGATCGTCGTCGACCACCAGGACGCGCGCCCGGCGCCGGGGGCCGACCGGATCGGGCCCGTTCGGCTCCCGGCGCTGGTCGGTGGCGGCGGGGAACGTCAGGGTGAAGATCGCGCCGCGTCCGGGCTCGCTGTCCACCCGGATCTCACCGCCGTGGCGCTTGACGATCGAGTAGACCATCGCCAGCCCGAGACCGGAGCCGCCCTCGCCCTTGGTGGAGAAGAACGGCTCGAAGATGCGCCGGCGGACGGCCTCCGACATTCCGATCCCGGTGTCGGCGACCTGGACGACGGCCTGGCCGCCCTCGGTCCGGGTGCTGACCGACAACACCCCTCCTTCGGGCATGGCGTCGATGGCGTTCAAGAACAGGTTCGTCAGGGACTCGGTGAGCGCGGCCGGCCGGCCGTTCACCGGCGGGACGCTGCCGAGGTCGAGACGCAGATCGAGACGCCGGTTCTCGTGGGCGACCTTCTCGTCCCACCGGGGACGGATGATGGCCAGCGCCTCGTGCACGACGCGGTTGAGGTCCACCGGGACGAGCTGCTCGTCCGGCCGCAGGCGGGCGAATTGCTGGATGCGCCGCACCGTCTCCGAACCGTCCAGGGCTGCCGACTCGAGTACCTGGAGCGAGCGGCGGACCAGCTCGGAATCGGAGAGGTTCTGCTTCATGAGCTGGGCGTAGCCCAGGATGGCCTGCAGCAGGTTGTTGAAGTCGTGGGCGATGCCGCCGGCCAGTTGCCCGAGGGCGGTGAGCTTCTCGGACTGGTTGAGCTGGCTCTCCATCTCGCGCTGCACGGTGATGTCCCGGACGATGGCGATCACCCCGGCCAGTCCGCCCTGCCGGTCGCGCAGGGCGGAGAGCGTGACCTGCAACGCCGCCGACTGCCCGCCGGGACGGGGGACGGTGACCTCGAATGCCTCCATCGGGGACCCGGCCTCCAGGCGGCGCCGGGCGGGATGATAGTGCGTCAGCGGCAGGAACTCGGTAACGGTGCGGCCGATCGCCTCGCGGGCGGAGCGGCCGAAGATGCGCTCGGCTGCCGGGTTCCAGCCGTCCACGCGGTCGTCCTGGTCCACGGCGATGATGCCGTCGCCGGCCGAGGCGATCAGCTGTTCCAGGGAGCGTTTGGTGGTGGCGATCTCGGTGTAGAGCCGCGAGTTGCGGACGGCGACCGCCAGGTACTCGGACAGCATCTCCAGCAGCTCGCGCTCTCGGGGGTCGATGGGCCGGCCCGAAGCGCGGTTGTCCACCACCAGCCAGCCCAGCGGTCCTTCGGCGTCGCGGATGGCGCAGGTGACCACGCACGGCGTCGGCGCCGGCGGGGCGGCCGCCTCCGGTGTGACGCTCACCGCGTCGTAGCCGAGGGCCCGGCGGAGCTGCTCGCTCACCGCGGTCGTCAACTGCTCGATGTCCAGCTGCCCGACGATCGCTCGGGCGATCTCGCGGAGGATCGAGAGCTGGGTGACCCGCAGCGACTGCTCGGCCGCCTCGCGGCGCGCCGCCTCCTCGAGCTGGTGGGTCTTGGCGGACAGGCTGCGCATCTCCTCGACCAGTCGCGCCAGCTGGCTGCGCGTGCCCAGATCCGTCTGACGCCGAAGCAGCGCCCGGCGCACGACGTCATCCAGGTCCTGGCGGGAGAAGGGCTTGATGAGGTACTCGAACGCGCCGTGGCTGAGCGCCAGCTTGACGGTCTCCAGCGAAGCGTAGGCCGTGATCATGACGACCTCGATGGACGGATCGAAGCGCTTGATGCGTCGCAGCGCCTCCAGCCCGTCCATCTCGGGCATCTTGATGTCGAGGATCACCAGGTCGGGCCGGAACTCCTGCAGCATCTCCAGGGCGGCCCGCGCGCTGGCCGCCGTCAGGATCTCGTAGTGGGGCTTCAGCAGCATGCGGAGCGATTCGCGCGGACCCATCTCGTCGTCGACGACGAGCACGCGGGGCCGCGTGCGGGCGGGGGCGGCGACGTTCATGGTCGGGCGAGAAGCCGGCCCATCACGCCTCGGCGGCCGGGAGGGTGATGTGGAATGCCAGCTCGTGACGTCCCTGCCGGACGGCCAGCCGCCCGCGCTGGGCCTCGATCAGGCGCTGACTCACGGCCGGCCCCACGTCGATCAAACTCTCCTGCACCATCTGCACCGGGTCGAAGAGCCGGTCGAGCTTCTCTGGCGTCACGCTGGCCGTCCGCGAACCGATGAGGATCCGAACGGCGCCCTCGTCGCGGTCGCCGCGGGTGGCCGACACCGAAACGCGAGCCTGGTCGCCCGGGGAATTGTGGGTGAGATACCAGATCAGATAACCGACAGCCTTGCTCAGCTGGCCGGGATCGACCCGGACCAGCAGGGGGGCGCCCTCGCGGGAGTAATCGAGCTGCAGCCGGCTGCCGGCGCCGTCCTCCCCCAGCTGCACCGCGGCGACGGCTTCGTCGAGCACGGCGTGCACGTCCACGGTGCTGAAGTGTAACTCACCCTCGCTCACCAATGCGGCAAGTTTTTCGAAGACTTGCACCAGGCGGCGGGCGTCGCGCCGCACCACCGAGGAGAAGAGCTTGCGGAAATCGGCGTCGTCGAACCGCTCGTCGATCAGCTCGACGAACGTGTTGATCGACACCAGCGGGTTCTTGATCTCGTCGGCGATCCGCGCGATGAAGCGGGCGAGCAGCTGGAATTCCTCGGCCTGGCGCTTGCGCGCGGCCAGCTCCTTCTGGTCGGTCCGGTCCTCGAAGACCAGCGCCGCGCCCAGGGGCGCCGACTCCTCGCCCCGGATCGGGTACGTGCTGACCTCCAGCCACCGATTGCTGAGCGCCAGATGGATCTCCGAGCGCGGCAGCGGCCGGTCGGCGCTCAGCGTCTCGAACAGCATGTCGCCCAGCGGCGAAGGGAGACGGCGCAGGTCCTGGCCCGCCACCTCCGCCGCCTTGAGCCCCAAGATCTCCTCGGCCCGCCGATTGAAGATCCCGACGCGGTGGTCACGGCCGATCGTGACGACGCCGCTCGACATGTGGGCCAGGATGCGTTCGTTGAACTCCTTCTCCCGCCGGAGCTCATGGTGGAGGGTGATGTCGCGGATGGCGGTGGCCAGGTGTGCCGCCAGGTCGAAGAGCGTCTCCATCTCCACCCGGCTGTAGCCCCCGCCCGCCACCGGCTGCCCGGCGACGAGGATGGCCACCAGGTCGCCGTGGGCCAGGAGCGGGACCGCCAGCACCCCGCCCAGCATCGTCAGCTCGCGCGCCGCCTCCGGATCGGCGAGGTCGTTCAGCCGGGCCGGCCGCCCCTGCGTTGCCAGCCAGTCGGCCAGCCCCTCGCTCGCCCGCAGCCGGACCGACGCCGTCACTTGCGGCGCCAGCCCCCGGTGCGTCCGTACCCGATACGCCCCGCCCTCGTCGGGCAGGAGCAGCGCCGACCGCGCGGGCCGAAGGAGCTGGCCGATGGCGTCCAGGAACAGGTCGAGGACCCGGGACAGGTTGAATCCGGCGGCGAGGACGCGCGTGAACTCTCTCAGGATGCCGCCGATGGCCGGCGCCTCGCGCGCTTCGTCTTCCGCGGTCCGGCGGCCGCCGGCGACCACCTCGGCCAACTGGATGCGCAGGGCGGCGATCTCGGCGAGCAGTCGCCGGCGGTCCGCCACCTGGCGCAGGACCACCTCGACGTCGCGCGTCGTGAACCCCTCGGCCAGCACCAGGTCGGCGACGTCGGCCGCGTCCTCCGGCGGCCCCACGGCGACCAGCAGGGTGCCAGGGCGGGCGTCCCGAAGCCGGGCGGCGAAGGCCGAGAGGTCGCCTCCGCGCCGGCAGTCCCGCACGACGAGGTCCACGTCCACTAGACGCAAGGTCCGCAGCGCCTCGTCGTCGTCGCCGACCACGAACACGGAGCAACCCGCCAGGGCCCGCCGCAGCTGGGCCTGCAGCGCGGCATCGGGGCGAACGAGCAGCGCGCTCTTCATGCCGCCGGGTTCATCGAAGGCCGCGGAGCTTCCACGGGCGGCGGCGCCGGCAACTCGACCGTGAACACCGCGCCGCCCTCGTCCCGGTTGGCGGCCCAGATGCGGGCGCCGTGGCTCTCGGCGATGGCGGAGGAGATCGCGAGGCCCAGTCCCGAGCCGCGTGCCTTGGTCGTGAAGAAGGGCTCGAACACCTGGCTCAGCAGAGCCGGCGGGATCCCGGGGCCGGTATCGGCGACCGCCACCCGCACCAGTCCGGCCTCCTCCGCCAGCGTGACGGCCACCGTGCCGCCGCTCGGCGTCGCCTCGCGGGCGTTCATCAGCAGGTTGATGAAGAGCTGCTCCAGCTCGGCCTCGTCGCCCACGGTCAGCGCCGGCTCAACCGGAAGTTGGACGGTCAAGGTCAGCTGCTTCTGCTCGAACACGGGCCCGAGGAACTCCAGCGCGTCCCGCAGCGGCCTCCGCACGTCCAGGCGACGGCGCGGCCGGGCGCCCGGGCGAGACAGCACCCGCAGGCGATCCACCACGCGCTCCATGCGGCCGATCTCCCGGGAGACAACCCGGGAGAACTCCTCGATGAACGCGTCATCGCGCGACCGCCGCGGCACCAGCTGCGTGAAGGCCTTGATCGCCACCAGCGGGTTCTTGATCTCATGCGCCAAGCCGGCAGCCAGGACCTCGAAGTACGCCAGCCGCTCGGCCCGACGGCGCTGGGCCTCCAGTTCCTTGAGCAGGGTGAGGTCGCTGAACACCGAGACGGCGCCGATGATCTCCCCGGCCGGATCGCGCACCGGCGACGTCGTGCAGATCACCGGCCGGGTCGTCTCCCCCGCCGGCAGCGCCAGCTCGGGCTCGGTGTGGCGCTCGCCCGTATCCCGGGCGACCCGGAGCGGCCGCTCGAGCACCGGGGGCAGCACCTCCGCCATCGGGCGGCCCACCACGGTTTCGGCCGGCAGCCCGGTCAGCTCCTCGGCCGCGCGGTTGAGCATGAGCACCCGACCGGCGGCGTTGATGGAGATCACGCCGCTCTCGATCGTGGCCAGGACGTTGGTGAGGTACTCGTTGGCCCGGATGACCTCGGTGTAGAGCTGCGCGTTCTTGATCGCGATCCCGGCCTGATTGGCCAGAGTGGTCAGCAGGCTCAGGTCGTTGGCGTAGAAGGGATCGCCGGAGAGCTTGGGGCCGACCGCGATCGCCCCGATCACCGAGTCCTCGAACACGACCGCCTGGAGGACGACGATCCGGTGCGTGTGGAGGAAGGTGCGGACCTCGCCCGGGAGATCGACCTGGGAGTGGTCATCGTCCACGATGAGTCGCTCTGAATGTCTCAAGGCATCGTCGACGGCGGGCGGCAGCTGGTCCGCGGGCCGCATCGGCGAGGCCGGATCCAGACAGGACCCGATCGCGCGCAGGAGGCCGTCTTCGTCGCGGACGAACACGAGAACACCCTCGGCGCCGGTGGCCGATCGGATCGGCGGCGCGATGACCATGGCCAGCGGGCGTAGCTGGAACACCCGCCGCAGCGTCCGGCTGACCTGGCCCACTGTCTCGGCGAAGCCGAGACGCGATCGGTAAAGGTACCGATCGAGAAGGTGTCCGGCGAGGTCTCGGGTCGGCGGAACCAGGAGGGTGACGGCCACCAGGGCGGTCAGGAAGCCGAGCGACTCCGTCCAGCCAGGGCCGGTCGTCAGCGGCCGGAACAGCAGCAGGAACAGCCCGACCGGGATCAGGGAGAGCGCGCTGGCGATGGCGATGGTGAGTCCACGGTGCACGACCAAACGCAGGTCGAGCAGGCGGTGCCGGATGATGCTGTGGGCGGTCAGCAAGACGAAGGGGGTGAGGAAATAGGGGCCGAGGTAGGTGTGAACAGAGTCCCCTGTCAGGAGAGGGAGTGCCAGATTGGACACGAGGGCGCCCGACAAGCTCAACGTTATACCGACGGCAAGGTACTGCAACTGGAGGCGTGCAATTCCACTTGTGATTCTGAGTCGGTCCAGTAGAACCAGAATGTTCAGGCCGCAGACAAGGACCACGTAGGCAGCGAAGGAGGGATAAAGCGGCCCTGTTTGCCGGACCAGCCCGATCTCAGATATCGCCGGGCTTGACGCTATGAGCGGGGTGAATGTGGAGAGAATGGCGAAGGCCAACCCGCCGGCAAGCGAGACACGGAATATATGTGGCGACGGCCGGTTCATCGGAAACGGATATGAACGGAGGAAAGTCAGAAACGCAGCCGGGGCTAGGCTCGCGCTTGCAAACGCCAACCTCAACACATACTCGCTCGGCTTCCAGTGCAGGAGCGCGATGGCAATCGTCCAGATTGCTGAGAGAAACGTGAACGTTGAGAACCAACGATTGACGGCGCTTTGGGGATTGGCGCGTAGTATGAAAACGGTGAGGGCGACAAGCACTGTAGCGATGGTCACCAGGCCGATATTCGCCATGGTTGCTCCTACGCGCTGGTAAGTGACCGATCAAGAAGCGAGGCAGCAGGGAACTGAACTGTGATGGTTGCCCCACGCCCGCCGGCATTATTCGATGCCTTAATGGTGGCTTGATGTGCGTCGGCGATGCTGCGGCAAATCGACAGACCCAAGCCTGAGCCCTCAGGCTTTGTAGTGACAAAGGGATCGAAGATTTTCTCGAGCAAGCGGCTGGGGATTCCACTGCCGGTATCGGAGATTGCCACGATCAGACCTTCGCCCTCACCTTCAGGCTGACGCCGAAGCTGAATAGATAGTTTTCCCCCGCCCTCCATCGCCTCGACCGCGTTCAAAAGAATATTGAGGAGTAACTGTTTGAGTTGCGCTTGGTCGGCATGAACTGGCGGCAAATCATCATCGATGGAGATCGAAACGGAGATCCCCGCCTGCTCCATCCGACCTCGCAGGAGCGCCAGTGTTTCGTCAAGCACCGGCTTGAGATTCATCAGCGAGCGACGTGAAATGGGTGCGGCGAGCGCGCGAAGGCGCGCTATCAGCTCATCAATCCGCTCGATCTCTCGGATCACAACTTTGGAGAAGTCGCTGCGGAACTCTTGATCCGTGAATCGCTCCGGCAGTAGCTCAGCGAATGTTTTGATGGCCACGAGGGGATTCTTGATCTCGTGTGCGATACCGGCAGCCAGCGCTGTCGTGGCAGCGAGGCGCTCGGCTTGGCGCCTCTCGCGCTCCATCAGCAACATTCTGTGGTGGAGTTGTGCGTTTTTGATGGCGACCGCCGCTTGAGCAACCAGCGTCGTGAGTAGATCGATATCCTCGTCGAAGTAGGGATCGCCTGATCGCTTCGGGCCGAGCACAAAAAGGCCCTCGACCTTGCCGCCTTCAAGCATGGGGAAGGCTGCCTCGCCCCCGAGGCGGGACAAGACCTCCAGGGCGGAGCGGACCGTTCTCTCATCGTCAACCGCCCGCCCATCGAGCTGCAGAAGTGGCGCTCGCTTACGAGTAAGTTCAGCCACGAGCGGTGAGGTGCCGGAGAGGGTGTGAGGCAGGGAGATCGCAGCAGCGTCATGCGCGGGTCGTCTGCTGGCGAGCGAATAGCCGTCCGAATCCAGATACCTCAAATACACCCCGATTGTCTCTGGTCGAACAGTACGGCTTATAACATCGCAGATATGTTCCACGAGCCTTGGAAGACTGAGCGTTGACCCCATTACGCGCGTGGCCTCACGGATCGTCCGCTGATAATCGTAAGGCGTTCGGTAAAGATACCGATCCAGGGCGCTCCGAACCTTGTGCATCAGAGGCTGGAGAACAAGGGCGGCGAGGAAGAGAAGGGCGGCCTGCGTCGGTAATGGTAGATGAAGCAGTGGGACGAGGAAACGGGTACCGAGACTTAGGATGGTGACAAACAGAGCGCCAAAAAGAAGCAGGGCGATGACATGAGAAAGCGTACGGCTGAGAATAAGGCGGACATTCATTAGTCGATGTCGTATGAGGGCATGAGCAGTCAAGGCGAGGAAGACCAGCGTGAAGATCGGACCGTAAAGCCCTACATGTGAGGCGCTGAAGAGGAGCGGGATCAGTAGATTAGTCGTGCCAATGCCAATTGCCGGAACGAGGAGGCCGATGAGGAGATACCAGAGCTGAAGCCGAGTTCGGCCAGTGGCGTGCGTCGCCTTGGTCCACACCGCGACCATTCCAAGGCCGATACAGATCACCGCGTAGATGCCAAAGACTGGGTAAAGGCTGCCGTATGTGACCGTGAGCCCGGCAGGGCCAGTCTCGCTGTGAGAGACAAGCAACCCCGTGTAGGCCAACGGCACAAACAACAAGCCAATCATGGCCAGCGCGCGGTATGTCCAGTCGCGAGGAAACGGGGTGGCTGGAAAGACGCGTAGAAACGTCAGGAACGCAAGGACCATAATGCTCGCGGCTGCGAACGTCGAGCGGACAAGGAGGGGGCTCGATGTTGTTGGGTAGTGGGCGAAGGTCACGCTCAGTGTCCAGAGACCTACACTGCCTGCAAGCGCTGCGAATACCTGGTTGGTAAGCTGTGCGCGCGCACGGCTGTAGACGTAGGCGCCGATAGCTAGATCAACCAAACTTAACGCGATGTAGGCAACGATAAACAAACGCTCCGGCATCGTCACGTCGGGTTACAGACAGGCTTGCTGAGCACAAGAGCAGAGTGAGAGCCGGAAACACTACCGCCGAGGCTATGAGTATGCACAAGGGCGTGGCGGAGGCGGGCGACGCGCGCCTTGTTAGGTACGTAGTCTAGATCGCAGAATGGGTCGGGGAACTCGTAGTTGATCGTCGGCGGGACAACGGAATGGTGAATGGCCAGGGCCGTGGCGGCTGCCTGTAGAACTCCACTTGCAGCGAACGGTTGACCGATCATCGATTTAATAGAACTTACGGGCATCCGATACGCGTGGACGCCGAAGGCGGCCCGATGGGCTTTCGCCTCGGCACGGTCGTCGAACTTGGTGGCGTTTCCGTGGGCGCAGATGTAATCGAGGTCGCAGGAGTCAATTTGCGAAGCCGTCAAGGCCCGAACGATTGACTCGCGTAGCGCCTCGACGTAGCGCTCTTCGGAGTTTTGCGTGTTCACCTCGCTCACGCTGGCATATCCGCCAACCTCGGCATAGATCCGTGCGCCACGCGCCAGCGCGTGACTAAGGTCTTCGAGAACTAGGACAGCACCGCCTTCGGCCAAAACGAGCCCGCAACGCTGCAAGTCGTATGGGCGGGATGCGTTCTCGGGCGGGCCCGTCCACGTCGACAGGAAACCTCCGGCAAGAAATAGGCTGAAGACGAACTGGGAGACCGGTGCTTCCGCGGCACCGACGAAGGCCACATTCAAGCCACGTGAGCGAATCTGCTCGGCCCCCCAGGCGATGACATCTATTCCGGTGCAGCATGCCGACGCGATCGTCAGCATCGGTCCGTGAATTCGGAGCTCTTGCTGCACGTGTGCCGTGGCTGCGTGCGCTGTGACTTCGAGACCTACAGACCGCCCGATGCTGGTCCACCCTCTCGACAGGAAGTCGAGATGTGCCGGCACCCCGAGATCTCCGATCCCATGTACCGCAGTCCCGAGACAGACAGCAGCTGGCGGAAGCCGCACTTCAGAGAGGCCTGCGTCATCGACCGCGAGCCTGGCTGCCGCGACGGCAAACTGAGCGAAGCGCCCCATCGTCCTGGCCTGACTGGGCCTGATGAAATCCCCGGGGACGAAGTCGCGGACTTCGGCGGCGACCTTGCACGGATAGGGTGAGGGGTCGAAAGCGCGAATGTAGTCGACCGCGGACTTGCCGGCGATCAGGCTCTGCCAGAACGCGTCCTTGCCGATGCCGTTCGGAGCGACAACTCCCAGACCGGTGATGACAACGCGACGACGAGCCAACCACTCCCCC
>DATLYJ010000076.1 GCA_035574915.1 Dehalococcoidia bacterium
GGCCTCGGGTTCGCTGGCCGCGTCGTGCGCCTCAAACTCCGCTATGAGCACGGAGCCCCGGAACCGGGCAGGAGCATGATCGGCAAATTCGCCGCCCCCCTGGCGAGCGCCCGGGAGCTGCTCAATGACTTCGGCGGTTACCAGCGCGAGGTCCGCTTCTACGCCGAGCTCGCTGGCAACACCGGCCTGCCGGCGCCCGCGTGCTACTACCACGCTTATGACTCGCGTAACGGCACCTTCGTGCTGTTGCTCGAGGACCTCGCGGCCTCCAGGCTTGGGGACCAGGTCACCGGCGCGAGCTACGAGGAGGCGGAATTCGTCGTCTCCCACCTCGCCCGCTTCCACGCCCGCTGGTGGAACGACGCCTCGCTGCTGGAGCTCCCCTGGGCGCAACCCTCCCGCGCGGCCATCGAGAAGCTGCCGGACCTCTTCGAGCGCGGGCTCGGGCCGCTGCGTGAGACGATGACGGGGCGCTTCGAGGACGTGATGCGGCTCGTCCAGAGGCTACGGCCGTTGGTGCCGGAGCTGGCCCAGATGTACGGCAGCCAGTTCCCGCCCAGGCCCTACACCCTGGTCCACGGCGATATGCGCATGGACAATCTCTTCTTCCCAGTCGAAGGCCGCGGCCGCTTCGCGGTCGTGGACTGGCAGGGCGCCGCCATCGGTTCGCCGGGTAACGAACTGGCCTACTTCCTGATCCTCAGCCTGCCTGTCGCGGTGCGCCGCCAGCACGAGGCTTCCCTGATCGCCCGTTATCACTCGGAGCTCGTCGCATACGGAGTCAGGGATTACCCTCTGCAGGCCCTGAAGCGCGACTACGACCGTGGCATTCTCATCCAACTGCTCGGCCTGCCGGTCCTGAGCGGCAACCTGGACTTCAGCTCCGAGCGGGGACAAGCTCTCGCCACCGCTGCCCTCGAACGCCTCAGCGCCGCGGCCGCGGACCTCAAGGCGGCCCGGATCATCACGGTCCTCACCTGGGTGCTCCGTCTTCAGCGCCTCGGCAGGGCGATCCGCCGGCGGCTGCCCTCTATGCGTCGCCGCGGCTGAATTCACGCCCGCGCTCCCGTCTCACGTCGTGCTGCCCCTGGCGGGCGGCACGCTCAGTCGCGAGTATGCGCTGGGGCCTTCGCCGCCTCCACCACGATGTACCCTTTCCAGCGCGCGGCGATCTCGACGTTCCCGAATACCGCGCCGACCTCGCGGCGGAGGCTCAGGAGCCTGTTGACGACCATGTAGAGCCGCCCGTGCGGCTTGAGCACTGCATAGGCGCCGGCGACCATGTCGTCCAGGACCTCCCGGCCCGAGTGCGTCGGCGGGTTGGAGGCGACGATGTCGAAGCGGGCGCCGCGGGGCAGGTCATGGACTCCGTCGCCGAGCACGACTTCGGCGTTCGTCACGCCGTTGAGCGCCAGGTTTCGCTCCGCCAGCCGCGTCGCCCTGATGTCGCTGTCCACCAGAACCACGTGTCCCTTCGTCGCCAGCTTTGCAGCCACGATGCCGATGGCGCCGTAGCCGCAGCCCAGATCCAGCACGCGTGCGGCGGGCGACACCCGCATCGTCTCGATCAGCAGGCGCGTCCCGGGGTCGAGGCCACGGTGCGCGAACACCCCGGGCTGGGTCTCCAGCGTCAGGTCGAAGCCGCGCACCCGTTCCCGAATGACCTGCGTCCGCACGCAGCTACTATAAGCGCGCGGCGGGCGCCTCCCGCGACGCCCATCCATATGAAGCCGGCCTGCGACCCTCTACCATAGAGCCGCTGGGCGCGGCCCGCGGCGGCAGCGCTCCATCCATCCATGGCAGGCGACCGGTCATGACCGCTGCACGTCCGAAAGACCAAGAAATACAAATCGAAATCGGCTACGGCCGTTCCACGGCGGACTCGCCATGTTCGTAATCGGGACCGCCGGCCACGTCGACCACGGCAAGTCCACGCTCGTCCGGGCCCTCACCGGAATCGACCCCGACCGCCTACAGGAGGAGAAGGACCGGGGCATGACGATCGACCTTGGCTTCGCCTGGCTCGACCTGGGCCCGGGCGAAGACGGCGCCGGCGCCCTCGGTGAGGTCAGCATCGTCGACGTCCCCGGCCACGAGCGCTTCATCAAGAACATGCTCGCCGGCGCCGGCGGCATCGACCTCGCGCTGCTGGTCGTGGCGGCAGACGAAGGCGTCATGCCCCAGACGCGCGAGCACCTCGCGATCCTGGACCTGCTTGGCGTGCGCCAGGGCGTCGTCGCCCTCACGAAGAGCGACCTGGTGGAGAAAGACTGGCTCGAACTGGTGGCCGTGGAGGTCGAGGAGACTCTGGAGGGCACTACGCTCGAAGGCTCCCCGGTAGTGCCCTGCTCTGGAGCCACCGGCGAAGGCCTGCCAGCCCTCGTGGACGCGGTCCGGGCAGCCCTGGCGAGGACGCCGCCAAAGCGCGACATGGGCCGGCCCCGCCTGCCCATCGACCGTGCGTTTACGGTCGCGGGCTTCGGGACCGTGGTCACCGGCACGCTTATCGACGGCTCCCTGCAGGTCGGGGACGAGGTCGAAGTGGTGCCGGCCTTCGAGGGCGGACACCTCACGGCGCTGAGGTCCCGGGTGCGTGGCCTCCAGAGCCACCGCCATGCGGTCAAGCAAGCGCGCCCGGGCACCCGCACGGCCATAAACCTGGCTGGCATCGATGTCGAAGACCTCTCGCGCGGCCAGGTTGTGGCGCGGCCGGGCTGGCTGCGCCCCACTTTCGCGGTGGACGTCCGGCTGCGCGCGCTGAGGTCGCTCCCGCGGCCGCTGCGGCACAACCTCAACGTCTCCTTCCACAGCGGCGCCGCGGAGGCCCCCGCGAAGCTGCGCCTGCTGGAGTCGGACCAACTCGCGCCGGGAGCCGAGGGCTGGGCGCAGGTGCGCCTTGCCCGGCCCATGGCACTGGTCTCGGGCGACCGCTTCGTGGTCCGTGACGCCAACGACACGCTCGGTGGCGGCGTCATCGTCGCCACGCAGGCAAAGCGCCATCCCCGGCGCAGACAGCAGGTCTTCGACCAGCTCGAGCGCCTGAGCCGCGGCTCACCCGAGGACGCCCTGCTCGCCGCGCTCGCCCGCGGCCAGCCCGCCGAGCCGGAGGCGCTGATCGCGGCCTCGGAGGCAGGGCCGGAGCAGGCGCGCGCCTCCCTGGCGGGCCTGATCGCCGCCGGGCGAGTCGTCGAGCTCCGTGCCGAAGGCGCCACTTTCGTGTGCACGGCGGAGTACCTGGACTCTCTGCGCGACAGGGTCACCGCCGAGGCAGAGGCCTACCAGCGGGAGCACCCGCTCCGGAGCGGCATCCCTCGCGAGGAGCTGCGCAGCCGCCTCGAACTCCCGGCCCGCGTCTTCGCCGCGCTCGTCGCGGCCCTCGTCGAGTCCGGAGCCCTGGCGGAGAAGGGCGCCGCGCTCTCGACGCCGGGCTGGACGCCTCGCCTTACCGCCGCCGAGCAGGCCCGGGCTGACGCCTACCTGCGCGCCCTGCGCGCCACACCGTATTCCCCGCCGGTCGCCGAAGAGGTCCCCGACGAGCTTGTCGCCTATCTCGCCGCCCAGGGCCTCGTAGTCGACGTGGGCGCCGGCATCGTCTTCGACGCCGCCGCTTACGCGGAGATGGTCGACCGCATCGTCGCAAAGATGCGCGAAGACGGGACGATTACGCTGGCCGCGGTCCGCGACCTCTTCGGGACGTCCCGGCGCTACGCGCAGGCCCTCCTGGAGCACCTGGACCAGCGGCGGATCACGGTCCGCCGCGGTGACGAGCGTGTCCTCGGCCGCGCCGCCGAGGCGCTGCGGTCATGAGCGGGGCGCCGGTCCTGGTCAAGGCATGCCTCAACGGCGCTCGGCCCGCCGGCTCCCATCCGGCGCTGCCGGTAACGCCGGAGCAACTGGCGGCAGCCGCCAGGGCGGCACAGGCCGCGGGCGCCGGAGCGGTGCACATCCACCCCCGCGACCCGTCCGGCCGCGAGAGCCTGGCGGCAGCCGATGTCGGCGCCGCGCTGCGAGCCGTGCGCGCGGCTTGCCCCGGCTTGCCCGTCGGCGTCACCACGGGCGCCTGGATCGTGAGCGACGCCGGGCTGCGGCGCGACCTTGTGTCCGCCTGGACCGAAATGCCGGACTTCGCCTCGGTGAACTGGCGAGAGGAGGGCGCCGAGGACCTTGCTGGACTGCTCCTCGAGCGCGGCGTCGGCGTGGAGGCGGGGCTCTTCACCCTGGAGGACGCCTTCGCTTTCCGGAGCAGCCCCATTGCGCCGGCTTGCCTCCGCGCCCTGGTCGAGGTACGCCGGGTCGAGGAGCAGGAGCCCATCGCGCTCGCGGCGGCGATGGACGCTGCCCTGGTCGACCTTGGAATCGACGTCCTGCATCACGGTTTCGGGCAGGACACCTGGGGCGTGCTCGAGGCCGCCCTGCGCCTCGGCCGCGACATCCGCATCGGCCTCGAGGACACCTTCACGCTGCCGGACGGCGCCACGGCGCCGGACAACGCCGCCCTGGTGCGCGCGGCCTGCGACCTCGCACGCAGCCTCGGCCGGCTGCCTTCATCGTAGGCGCCGCCGTGGTAACCTCAGGCCGAAGCCCACTCTGACCGCGAAGGACGCATGGCAGAGATAGCCGTCGCCCCGCCGAGACGAAACCGCCTCCTGCTTGCGCAGTGGTCTGAGCTGCTCGAAAACGACTCTTTCCGGCGCTTCTTCCTGATGCGCCTGGCCGCGACGGGCGCCGTCAACGCCCTCAGCTACGCCCTGCTCGTCTTCACCGTGCGCGAGTCTACGAGCGCGCTCGCCACAGGCGGCCTGCTCCTCACGGTGCTCGTCCCGTCGGCCATGCTCGGAGCCGTCGCGGGGTCTGCCGTCGACCGCCTCCCGCGCGGCCTCATCCTCTTCGCCTCGAACCTCCTGCGGGCCCTGCTGATGTTCGCGCTCATCGGCGCCAAGGACTCGCTCGCCTCGATCTACCTTGTTGGCCTCGCGCTTGGCGTGATCTCGCAGTTCGCCGTGCCGGCTGAGAGCGCCGTCCTGCCCCACATCGTCCGCCAGGACAAGCTGACGGCGGCGAACTCGTTCCTCAGCCTGGGCTCGCTTGCCACCCAGGTTGCCGGCATGCTGATCGTCGCGCCGGCGCTCCTGAAGACGACCGACGGCGACCCGCTGCTCTTTCTGCTCCTGGCGCTCTTCGTCTTCGCGGCCGCGATCATCACCGTGATCCCGCAGTTCCACTTCAGCTTCGCCGCCGAGCACCGTCACGGCCTCACGTTGAGGGCGGCCCGGCGCCAGTTTGCGGAGGGCTGGATGACCATGGCGCGGGACCCAGTCGCCTACTTGAGCCTCGTGCTGTCGGTCGTCGCTAGCGTTTCGACCCTGGTCGTCGCCACCCTGCTGCCGAAGTTCTCGGACCGGGTCCTTCACATCCCGCCCGAGAACATCGTCTTCGTCCTCGCGCCGGTCGCGATCGGCATCTTTCTGGGGCTGCGCAGCGTGGAATGGCTCGCCGACCGCTTCAACAAAATGGTGACAATCAGCGGCGCCTACCTCCTGATGGCAGCGACGCTGATGCTCCTGGGGCTCGTGCCCGCAACAGCCGCAGCGATCGTGGACTCCGACCCCCTCGGCATGTTCAGCCGGACGCCCCTCAACGACCAGTCTGCCCGCATCGCCGTAACGGTGCTGCACGGGAGCGTCTACGGCTTCGCCGTCACGGTGGTCGGCACGATGGGCAAGGTGCTGCTGAACGAGCGTGTGCCAGTCGAGATGCAGGGCCGCATTTTCGCCGCCCAGTCAGTGCTCTCGAACCTCGCGGCGATCCCGCCCGTGCTCGCCGGCGGGCTCCTCGCCGACGCCGTCGGTGTGGAGCCCGTGCTGATCGCTGCCGGCTGCGTGGCCCTGGCAGCCGCTGTTTGGTCCCGCGCCCAGGGCAGCAAGGTGGTCCCCGCCGGCGCTCTCTAGGACCCGCGGCGGGGCCTTTCGGGCGCATTTCGCGGCTGATCCGAGGGTGTAATGGCAGTGCCGGAAGCGGTTTGACACCCCAAATCGGGCACGCGTAGACTGAATCTGAGGTCAGGTCTAGAGGAGGTCGCTGGCATGATCGAGATGACGATCGAAGCCGTGCGAGTAAGCATGCAGAACCTGGCCCGCGTCCTCATCCTCAAAGAGAAATATGGCGAGCACTACCTCGTCATCTGGATCGGGCCAGCCGAGGCAGAAGCGATCGCCATGAAGTTGGGGGAGGCGCAGACTCCGCGGCCGATGACCCATGACCTTCTGCGCAGCGTCATCGACAGCCTTGGGGCCCAGGTCAGCCACATCCTCGTCAACGACATCTCGAACGATACCTTCTTCGCCCGCATCGTCCTGGACAGCAACGGCAAGACCCTGGAGATCGACTCTCGCGTGAGCGACGCTGTCGCCCTTGCCGTCCGCGCCCAGGTGCCGATTTACGCCGAGGAGTCCGTCCTCGAGCGCGCCGGCCTGCTCATCGACCAGGAGCCGGAGGGCAGCCTCACGGCCGTCAGCAGCGAGCCCATCTCCCGCGTCGCCCCCGAGGAACTCGAGAAGATGTCCGCCTTCAAGGACTTCATCGAAGGCCTCGACCTCGACGACTTCGACAAGCGCAAGTAGGAGCGCTGCGGACTACATAACTGGAAGCCTGAGGGCCGCGGCCGCGAGGCCTGCGGCCCTGGTTCATGATTTCCGGTTCCTGCTTGCCGGTTCCTTCCCTATCATTGGCCCGTGATCATCGGCGTCATCGGCGGCGAGGACTGTGACGAGACGACCCTGAGGGACGCCGAACAGGTGGGCCGCGAGCTGGCGCTGCGCGGCCACGTCCTGGTCTGCGGCGGTCGCGGCGGGGTCATGGAGGCGGCCTGCAGAGGGGCCCGCGCCGAAGGCGGCCATACGATCGGCCTGCTGCCCGGGGAAGACCGCAGCCAGGCGAACGCCTATGTCGAGTTCCCCATCGTCACCGGCGTCGGGCGGGCACGCAACCTCGCCATCGTCCTCACGTCCGACGCCCTGATAGCGATCGACGGCGCCTACGGCACGCTGTCCGAGATCGCCTTCGCGCACCAGTACGGCAAGCCCGTCGTGGGCCTGCGCACGTGGACGCTGTCCCTGGCGGGCGTCGAGGACCAGACGATGCTGCGCGCCTCGACGCCGGTGGAGGCTGTCGAGATGGCAGTACAGGCGGCGCAGAAGACACTCGTGCCCTAAAGGCCACGGCTACAAAGGAGCAAAGCATGCCCGACGACCGCATCGTGTCCGTCCACGCGCGTGAGATACTCGACAGCCGCGGCAACCCCACCCTCGAGGTAGAAGTCAGGCTGCAGGACGGGTCGGTCGGCCGGGCCGCGGTCCCGTCCGGGGCAAGCACCGGGACGCACGAGGCGCATGAGCTGCGGGACGGCGACCCGGCGCGCTACGGCGGGAAGGGAGTGCGCCGGGCGGTCCAGAATGTGAACACCGAGATCGCCCGCGCCATCCACAATGGCTCCGCGGGCGACCAGGAAGGGCTCGACCGGCGCCTGTGCGAACTCGACGGTACGCCGAACAAGGGCCGTCTCGGCGCCAACGCCATCCTCGGCGTCTCGTTGGCTGCCGCTCACGCAGCCGCGGCAAGCCGCAAGCAGCCTCTCTACGCCTACCTCGGCGGCGAGCGTGCGGACCTGCTGCCCCTGCCGCTCTTCAACGTCCTGAACGGCGGCAAGCACGCGGAGCGCAGCACAGACTTCCAGGAATTCATGCTCGCCCCCGTGGGCATCCCTACGTTCGGCGACGCCCTGCGCGCCGGCGCCGAGATCTACCAGACCCTGAAGCGCCTGCTGCACGACCGCGGCCTCAGCACGACCGTCGGAGACGAGGGCGGCTTCGCGCCCTCGCTCGGGAGCAACGTTGCCGCGGTCGAACTGCTCGTCGAAGCGATCGCCGCAGCGGGATACAAGCCCGGCGACCAGGTTGCCCTCGCCCTGGACCCGGCAACCAGCGAACTCTACCGCGATGGCCGCTACCACCTCCCTAGCGAGGGCCGGAGCCTGACGAGCGCCGAGATGGTGGAACTGTGGGCCGATTGGTGCCGGCGCTACCCGATCGTCAGTATCGAGGACGGGTTGGCGGAGGACGACTGGTATGGCTGGAGGCTCCTCACCCAGCGCCTCGGCGCAGAGGTGCAGCTCGTCGGCGACGACCTGCTGGTCACGAACCTCGAGCGGCTCAACCGCGCGATCGAGACGCGCGCGGCGAACGCGATCCTGGTGAAGGTGAACCAGATCGGGACGCTCTCGGAGGCCATAGCGGCGACAGAGCGGGCGCTCTCGGAGGGCTGGGGCGCGGTCGTCAGCCACCGCAGCGCCGAGACCGACGACACGACGATCGCGGACCTGGCGGTCGCGGTGGGCTGCGGCCAGATCAAGACCGGCGCGCCGGCCCGCGGAGAGCGCGTCGCCAAGTACAACCGCCTGCTCCGCATCGAAGAGGAGCTCGGGCCGCGGGCGCGGTATGCTGGCGGCAGCAAGCTGGCCGGAAGAGGCTGAGGGATGATCACGAAGTATCTGCAGGAAGCCATGAAGCGGGCCCACTACGAGCTGATGGAGGATGGTCAGTTCTGGGGGGAAATAGAGGGCTTTGACGGGCTTTGGGGGAGCGGCAGGACGCTGGAGGAGTGCCGCGAAGACCTTCAAGGCGCGCTCGAAGGCTGGCTGCTCCTGAAACTCTGGGACCACGATGATGACATCCCCGTCCTCGGCCGGTTGACCCTCTACCCACGTAAAGCCTCGCTCTCGAAGCCAGTTGCGCCGGCTGACTCATCGCGAACTCGTCGGGCGTCTTAGAGCCTTGGGCTTCAGCGGCCCCAGGGGCGGAGGCGACCACCTCTACATGCAACGCGGTGCCTTGAAGGTCCCGGTCCCAAATCCTCACGGGAGCTCCTTCTCGGTGGCACTCATTAGAAGGATCGTTCGTCGCGCCGGAATTACGCCCGAGGAGTGGGACTCCCTGGACCGCCGATGAACGTCCCCCCGCAGCGCGTCTCCGCCATCCCCTTCCCGGACGACTACCGCCTGCCCGGCAGGCCGGACGATGGCGCCGGGGCGGCCGCCGCAGACGCCTACCGCCAGACCCGATTCGTCCTGGGAGGGGACCTCGGGCTCTTCGAGGAGGCGATGCGCCTGCAGTTGCGCATCCTGCGCGATTCTTCCCACTCTCGCTTCCGGACTCATGCCTACGCGGCGCTCGTCGCACTCTGGTCGCGCGCGTACCAGTACCTGGCGGACATCGTGCTGCTTACCACGCGCGGGTCTTACGCTTCCACGCCGCCGCTAGCGCGCACGGCGTGCGAGGTGATAGCGGCGGAGGAGGCCCTGCGGGCCGGGGACATGGAGGAGCACAGCATCTGGCTTTACGGCACCCTGAAGCCTTCCGAGCAGCACCACGCGTTCGAGTTCGAGCTGGGGCGTTACTTCTCCGGGCAGACGCTGGCGGACGACCCGGTGCTGCGCGCGGTCTATCGCCCGGCAAGCGACCTGGGCCGCCCGAACTTCGGGGCGACGCTTTTGCAGGTGGGGCCGGAGTCCAACAACCTGCGCCTTGCGATCGCTTTCGCGGACGCGACCTTCCACCTGGGTTGGGCCGAAATCGCCCTTGGCTGGGCCCTCGCCCTGGCCGCCCGCCAGACCCGCGTCGCCATCGACGCCGAGGGCATCTTCGGCGTCACCGCCGAAACGCGCGCGGCTTATGCCGACCTCCAGCAGCGCGTCGACGCCGCCACGGCCCGCGACGACCGCTGCTACATCGAGGAAGTGGTGGAGGCGGACAACACGCGGCGCTACGTGGTGCACAACTTCCGGCGGCAATCGGGAGGCGCGCCGAAGAAGATCCTGCTGTGAGCCGCGGATGCCAGGCGGAGGCCGCGAGGCCCCTTCGTCTCGCGTGAAGTGAAGGGCCAGGCATTCAGCCTGGCCCTCATGTCTCCGATATCTCGCGCGACGGCGGCCCCTGCGTCCAGGGGGCTATGAGCCTGCTACCGCAGCCTCCACCCGCTCCCACCCGGGGATGAACTTCCGCCACTCCTCCTGCGCCTCCAGGTAATGGTAGAAGACGTAGTAGGAGCTGGCGGGCGGGCGCGATGGCTCCTTCAGGAGCTTCATCTTGGCCTCCGCGGGCGTGAGGCCGGCCTTGCGGTGGTTGCACTGGCGGCAGGCGGAGACGAGGTTGTCCCAGGTGTGCTTGCCGCCGCGGTGCCGCGGGATCACGTGGTCGATCGTGAGGTCCCTGGTCTGCTTGCCGCAGTACTGGCAGGTGTAGTGGTCGCGGACGAAGACCTCGCGCCGCGTCAGGCGCATTTGCGGCCGCGGGCGTCGGATCATGTAGATGAGCCTGATCACCGAGGGCAGCGGAAAGGACTGGAAGGCGCTGCGCAGGGCGCCCTCGCCGTGCTCGATTACTTCTGCCTTGCCGCGGTCGACGAGCACGAACGCCCGCCGGGCGTTGCACACGTTCAGCGGCTCGTAGTTCTGGTTGAGAACGAGTACCGCTGAGTTGCTCATAGACCCGGGGTGTTCCTTCTGGAACGCATGATAGCAGCCGCATCTCGGGCGTATCAACGCGGCGCCCGGCAGGCGGCGCCCCCGAGGCGCGGCTTGCCGCCGGCGTCCTTCGCGTCCAGCCCAGCAGTCTATTTCGTGACTCCTGCCCTCTGTACTCTGCACTCAGGGCTGGTACTAGAATGGGCTTACCGGCGGCGTCAGGTCTAAACGGGAAGGAGATTGCAGTGGCAGTCAAGGTCGGCATCAACGGCTTCGGCCGCATCGGCAGGCAGGTGCTCCGCACGATCCGCGAACGCCACCCGGGCGAGCTCCAGGTGGTGGCCATCAATGACCTTGTGGACACGGAGACCAACGCCCACCTCCTGAAGTACGACACCAACTACGGCCGCTTCCCGGGCGAAGTGCGCGCCGTCGACGGCGGCCTCCAGATCGACAACGACTTCATCCGCGTCTACGCCGAGCGCGACCCGGCGAAGATCCCCTGGGCCGAAGCCGGCGTCGAGATCGTCATCGAGTCGACGGGCTTCTTCACCGACGCCACCCAGGCCGTGGCGCACAAGCACGACAGCGTGAAGAAGGTGATCATCAGCGCGCCCGCGAAGAACGAGGACGTGACCATCGTCCTCGGCGTGAACGACGAGAAGTACGACCCCGGCAAGCACCACGTGATCTCGAACGCCTCCTGCACCACCAACGGCCTGGCGCCGCCGGTGAAGGTCCTGGTCGAGGAGTTCGGGCTGGCGAAGGGCCAGATGACGACCGTGCACTCCTACACGAACTCGCAGATGATCCTGGACCGGGCCGGCCCCAAGGACCTGCGCGAGGCCCGCGCCGGCGCCGTGAACATCGTCCCGACCTCCACCGGCGCCGCCAGGGCCCTGCGCCTCGTCATCCCCGAGGTCGACGGCATCCTGGACGGCCTCGCCTACCGCGTGCCGACGCCGACCGTGTCGGTGGTGGAGGTAGTCGGGCTTGTGAAGCGCCCGACGAACCGCGACGAGGTGAACGCCGCCCTGCGCCACTGGTCGAAGGAGCGCATGAAGGGCATCCTCGACATCACCGAAGACCCGGTGGTGTCGATGGACATGAAGGGCAACGAACACTCGTCGATCATCGACGGCCTCTCGACCAACGTCGTCGCCGGCGACCTCGTGAAGGTCGTGTCCTGGTACGACAACGAGTGGGGCTACGCCTGCCGCCTCGCGGACTTGACAGCGCTAGTGGCGCGCAAGGGGTGGTAAGAGGGAAGAGGGACCGATAGCGCTCGGGCGCATCCTTTTCCTGCCTTGGCGTCTGGCTCTGGCCGTCCCCTATTCGACGGCAAATTCCTGCGGCTTGGAGACGAGCCTGCCTCCGAGGCCGTCGACGACGCCTTCACCCAACGCTGCAACGCGCCAGCGGTAGACGCCAGGACCAAGCTTGCCCTTGAGGTCGAAGGCGTGCTGGTTGCCTGTGCCTGACTCAATGGTCTCTTCGATAGTCCTCAGCCATGCACTGTCGGTTCGAGGGTCGAAGCCACCGCCGCGGACCAGGTACATGGCGTCGATGAACAGCGCCGGGCCGCGACCCTCACGCCGCAGCCCAAGCCTGAGCTTACCTGCATCGAGCTGGTAGGGCCCGAAGCGCTCCCAAACCCAATCGTTCAAGAGGGCGCCCGAAGGCGGTGAGACCTCCACCGAGTCGCGCCCTTCAATTGTCAGAAAGCGGTGCGTGTCGTCCGCAACCCGCCGGTAAGTCCGGAGCCACAATTCGTACGACCCAGAGGCTGGCACGTCCACCTCGATGGAAACCGCCGTGGCAATCACATCATCAAAGAAGTAGCCCTGGCCGGTGTAGTCCGCCGCGTAACGCGCTTCCCCTCCCCATCCATTGCCGCCTTCGAATGTCTCCATCTCGTAGAAGCGAACATCGTCCCGCAGACGCTCGATGGATAGCGCGAAAGGCCCTGCTTCCGGCGATCCAATCCACTCCAGGACCTCGGGGTTCTTCGCCGGCGTCTGTTTCGGCGATAGCTCAAGCGTTGCCTTGCAGCGGCTTTGGGTAGCATTAGCGACGGCGGCAACACGGAAGTGCGGGACAGTAGTCCAGGTGGCATCCGGGTAACAGAAAGCAAGTGCCTTCTGAATCTCTGCCCGCGCCGCTCCGGGTGGGCCACCCGCCTCATCCCGAATGACTATCAGTGTTCGACTTGCTCCTTGCTTCTGGAGCATGGTCAGGACTTCGCGGTGCGGCCCGACGGCGGAGAACCTTCCAACGTAATCAAAGCCGCCGTACTTACCGGCCAGAATAAAGCGCACCGCGTTGCGTTCGACATCAAACCAGTCGCCTGAACTCTGCGCATAGGGAAGGACAAGGTGATCGCTAGCGCCGATCAGGGGGAGAACGTTGTCAACGAAGCTCGCCCTTATTTCCCCCTCTGGCGTCGGTCTGGACTTCTCGAAGTAAATCAGGGCTCCGAAGACCGAAAGCGCCACCACTGTCCCGGCGAGCACCACCTCGATGGCGGGACGAAATAAGCGAAGGGATGGGGCCCTGATTGACTGCAATCCGGCGTCCACAAGCGCCGACGCCCCGATCCCCGCTGCAATGAAGACCGCGGGGAAAGCGGATAGGAAGGTACGAGCCATGTGCGCCCCTAGGACTACCGGCGAGGTGCCCAGACTGACGGCGAGCCAAATCAGAAGGAGAGACGGCCAGCGGTCGCGGACGCGTGAAAGCAGGATCGCCACGCCTACCAGAGCCAGGAGCATGACGCCCGGGAGAATGACGGGCCCATCCGAGTTCGTCACTAGGAAGTCCACCGCAGACTGCTGCCTGAATAGCTCCCCCGCCAGGACCTTGGCGTTGTCCATTGCCTGCGAAATGTAGTCGCCCGGTGCATCCCAGAAGTCCGCCTTGATGGCGGTCAGCGAATCGCTGCCGGAGGTCGAGTAGCCGCGCATCGTTTCGAAGTGCTCAGCTATCTTGGAAGACATGACTACGGTCGGTAGTGCGATTAGGCAGGCCATAAAGACGGGTGCGCTGCGCAGGCTCCGTGCGTCCCAGAGATCGCGGGCCGCGACATAGACCATGTGCAGGGCGATGGCAACAGGCACTGTCACAAAGGTCTGGTAAGTCAGCAGTCCGAGAACCACAGCCACGCCCGTCAGCAGCGCAAGTACGAGGCTCCTTCGCTTCTGCGCTTCGACGTAGAGCAAGAGCACAACCACGGTCCAGAAGAGAATGGGCCCCTGAACATACGCTGCTCGGCTCGCCGCAAGGGTCACCATAGACGTCGCGAAGAACGCCGTCGCGACCAGGGCGGCGCGAGCTCCGGCCAGACTCCGCGACGCAAAGAAGAACAGCACGGCTCCGAGGGTCCCCCAGAATGCCACACTGTAACGCGCGGCGTAGTAGTCCAGCCCTAACACCTTGAAAAACGGCCAGGCCATCAGATAG
>DATLYJ010000077.1 GCA_035574915.1 Dehalococcoidia bacterium
CGCGTTATGTCGAGTCCCGCCCTGTTTCGAGACTCGCTCAGGCCACGGCTCCCCGCCCTCAGCTCGCCGCCTCCGCAACCGCGCCCTCCGGAGCCACGGCGGCCCCATCCACGTTCAGCTTCGGCAGCCGCCGCGCCAGCCAGCCCGGCATCCACCAGTTGAGGTCGCCCAGCAGCTCCATCGCCGCCGGCACCAGGACAAGGCGCACGACCGTCGCGTCGATGAAGATGGCGAAGGACAGCCCGAAGCCCATCAGCTTCATCACGCGCTCCCCGCCCAGTATGAAAGCGGCGAAGACACAGACCATGATCAGGGCCGCCGCCGAGATGACGCGGCCCGTCGCCGCTAGTCCGTCCGCCACCGCCTGCCGGTTGTCGCCGCAGCGGTCGTACTCTTCCCGCACCCTGGACAGCAGGAAGACCTCATAGTCCATGGACAGGCCGAACACGATGGCGAAGAGCATCATCGGCGCCCAGGCCTCGATGGGCCCCGACTTTCCCAGGCCAAAGAGGCTGCCGAGAAAGCCCCACTGGAAGATCGCCACCATGGCCCCAAAGGCCGCCCCGATGGACAGCAGGTTCATGACCACGGCCTTCACGGGCACCACGACGCTGTGGAAGACCATCATCAGCAGCAGGAAGGACAGCAACAGAACGGCGCCGAAGAACAGGGGCAGCCGGCTGGCGATGTAGTCCGCGAAGTCCACCACGATCGGTGGTCCGCCCGAGGTGTATATCTGCAGGCCCGTCGAGGTGGCCACCGGTGGCAATGTTTCCTCGCGCAACCTGTGCACTAGCTCCGACGTCTCCTTGTCCTGCGGCGCCGAGGCTGCGAAGAGGTTAATGATTGCCAGGCGGGCGTCCGGCAGGATTAGGGGCTCCGCGACCGAGGCAACGCCCTCGGTCGCTCTTAGCGCTCTCGTTAGCTCCTGCACCTTCGGCGCGTCCGCCGCACCCTCCGGCAAGTCCGCGATGATCAGGAAGGGCGAGTTGAAACCGGGCCCGAAGCCCTCCGACAGGAGGTCGTAGGCCCGGCGCGTGGTGTCCTTCTCCTGGCGGTTGCCGGCGTCGCCGAACCCTAACCGTAACGCGAAGACGGGCGACGCCAGGGCCACGAGCAGCGCAGTGCTGAGGAGCAGCGCTGGCCAGGGATGAGCCTGGACGACGCGGCTCCAGCGGTACCAGAAGTGTTCCGAAGCTTCACGTTCGGCGCTCCTGTGGGGCAGGCCCAGCCTGTCGATGCCGCGTCCGACGAAGCCCAGCAGCGCCGGCAGCAGGGTCACGGCGGCCAGCATGGTCATGAGGACCGCCAGCACCGCCGACACCGACAGGCTGCGCATGAAGTCCATGTTCATCATGAAAATGCCGAGCAGCGAGATCACGACCGTCATGCCCGCGAAGACCACTGCCCGGCCCGAGGTGTCGAGCGCCAGGGCGATCGCCTGCCGCGGCTCGAGGCCGTCGCGCAGGCCGTGGCGATAGCGCGTGACGATGAGCAGCGCGTAGTCGATCCCGACACCGATGCCGATCATCGCCGCGACCTGCGTGGTGAAGTCCGGCACCGCCAGCACCCGCGTCAAGAGGCCGATGAGGGCTGCACCACTTCCGATCCCGCACAGCGCCGTGACGATCGGCAGTCCCATCGCCAGCACGGACCCGAAGGCCACGAGCAGGATGATCATCGCTGCGACGATACCGACGACCTCACTCGCGAACTCAGGCCGGTCGGCGAAAATGTCGCCGCCCAGTTCGATGCGCAAGCCGGGCACGTCCACGTCCCGCGCCAGAGCCTCGACCGTCTCCGCGTCGGCCTGGAAGGCCTCCCGCTCCCGCATCGAGAGGTTGAGCTCCGCGTAGGCGATGCGGCCGTCCGCCGAGATCTGGTAGGCGTTCTGCGGCTCGTAGGGGCTGATCAGCTCCTCTTCATCCAGCGCCTCGCGCACACGGGCGAAAAGGTCCTCCATCGCCCTGCGCACCGCCGGGTCGTTGACCCCCTGCTCCGCCGCGAAGACGATCTGGCCGGAGAAGCCGCTGCGCTGAGCCAGGCCCCTCTCCTCCATCAGGTCCAGCGCCCGCGCGCTCTCCGAGTCCGGCAGCTCGAACACGGTCCGGTACTCCCCTGACAGCGCCGCGCAGGCGCCGATCGCCGTGGCCAGCAGCGCTAACCAGGCGATCACGACCAGGCGCCGGTTGCGGTAGCAGGTATCGGCCAGCCCTCTCATCCGCTTTCCTCCTGGGACCCCACTAACCTCTGCCCCTGTTGAGGTTACACCGTCTCGTGACGAAATTCACACAGAGGCCTGCTGTACAGTTGCGGGTGTGACCATCGACGTCCACGCCCACGTCGTCCCCGAACGCTTCCCGCCACATCCCCCCGGCGCCGACGAGCGCTGGCCGGAGATGGACCACTTCGAGCCGGGGCGCGCCCGCGTAATGATCGCCGGGCGGAACTTCCGCACCGTGACAGAGGGGGTTTGGAGCGCCACCCGCCGCATTGAAGACATGGACCGCGAGGGGGTCGACGTCCAGGTCCTCTCGCCCATGCCCGAGCTTCTCTCCTACTGGCTCCCGCTCGAGGACAGCCGCGTCCTGGCGGAGCACGTGAACGACTACATCACCCGCATGGTCGAGGCCTCCCCTGGCCGCTTCCATGGCCTCGGCATGGTGCGGCTACAGGACCCGGACGCCGCCGCACTCGATCTGGAAGGGGTCCGCGCGCGTCGCCTCGCCGGCATCGAGGTCGGCTCGAACGTCCTCGGCCGCTCTCTTGGCGACCCGCGCTTTCTCGACTTCTGGAAGGCGGTCGAGCGCGCCGGACTCGCGGTCTTCGTCCACGCGCTGCACCCCACCATGCGCGACCGCTTCGTCGGCCCGGAGCAGGTGGTAAATGCTGTCGGCTTCCCCCACGACACCGGCCTCACGATCGCTTCTCTGATCAGCGGCGGCACCCTGCAGGCCTGCCCGGGCCTGCGCATGGCCTTCAGTCACGGTGGCGGCAGCTTCCCCTTCGTCCTGCCGCGGCTCGAAAACGCCTGGAGCGGGGCCTGGAACGAGGGCGAGCCGCTCGTACCCGGCGCCGCGCCGAGCGAGCTCCGCCAGGCGCTGCCGGAGTCGCCCTCTACCTATGCGCGGCGCCTTTACTACGACACCCTGCTCTTCGACCGCCGGGCCATCCGTTATCTCCTGGACATCATGGGCGCATCGCAGCTCGTGATCGGCACCGACTACCCTTTCTTCCCCCGCGAGCAGCCGGTCGGCGCTACCGTCCGCTCCCTCGGCCTCGACGCCACAACCCTGGGCGCGGTCGAGACGGCGAACGCCCTCCGCTTCCTGGGCATCGCGCCCGCGGCGCAGGGCTAATCTGAGGCCGGGGGGCGGATCTAGCCGAGGGTCCCCTTCGTGCTCGGCGTCTGGCCGGCGCGCCGCGGCTCCAGGCGGGTCGCGATGGAGAGCGCCCTTCCCAGCGCCTTGAAGATGACCTCGGCCTTGTGGTGGTCGTTGACGCCGGAGAGGAGGCGGACGTTGAGGTTGAACTTCCCTTCGAGCGCCAGCGACTGCAGCAGGTGCTCGATGAGGTCGCACGGCAGTTCCCCCACCTGCTCCCCCGTCCACCGCACCGCGAGCGAAGCGTATCCCCTGCCCGACACGTCCACGGCTACCTGCGCCAGCGCCTCATCCAGCGGCACCAGGGCGTCGCCCATGCGCGTGATGCCGGCTCCCTCGCCAATCGCCCCGAGGAACGCCCGGCCCAGCGCGATCGCCGTGTCCTCCACCGTGTGGTGCGGGTCGACGTGGAGGTCGCCCTTTGCCACTAGCGTTATGTCAAATATGCCGTGACGCGCCAGCTGCTCGACGAGGTGGTCCAGCATGCCGATGCCCGTCGAGACCTCGGCGTGGCCGCTGCCGTCGAGGTCCCACGCGGCCTCGATGGCCGTCTCGCGCGTCTCGCGCCGGTACGTCGCCCTGCGTTCGCTCAAGGGGTCGACCCTCTCTCTGACGGCGCCTGGCCGCCAGGCCCCTCGGCTCGCCCGATCTCCCTCAGCGCCTCGATCAGTCTGTCCGTGTGCTCGGGCTTGCCGACGCTGATCCGGATGTAGTTCCGCAGCAACGGCGTATCGAAGTATCGGATCATGATGCCCTGGGCCGCCAGCTTTTCCTTCACCAGCCCGGCCTCGATGCCCGCGACGCGGCAGAGGATGAAGTTGGCCCGCGTCGGCACCGGCTCCAACCATGGCAGCTCCGCGAGCCTGCCCGCCAGCCTCTCGCGCTCGTCCACGATCCTCCTCACGTTGGCCAGCAGCCAGTCACGGTCCTGCAGGCTCGCCAGGGCCGCCGTCTCTGCCGCGACGCTCACGCTGTAAGGCTGCTTTGCCTTCATGGCGACCGCGATAATCTCGGGCGACGCCACCATGTAGCCGACGCGGAGGCCGGCCAGGCCCGCCCATTTGCTCAGCGTCCGCAGCACCATCAGGTTCGGGTAACGCGGCACGAGATCCACGAAGCTCTCACCCGCGAACTCCGCGTAGGCCTCGTCGACGACGACCGGCCGTCCGCCCTCGAGGAGGACCGCTAGCTCCTCGCTCGAAAGCGGCGTGCCGCTCGGGTTGTTCGGGGAGACCACGAAAATAAGGCGCGCCTTGCGCGCCTGCGCGGCGAAGCCGTCCAGGCGCAGCGAGAAGTCCGGCCGCCGCGGCAGGTTGATGACCCGCGCGCCCTGCACTTCCGCGGCGAAGGCGTACATCCCGAACGTGGGAGGGAAGTTCAGGACCGCCTCGCCTGGCGCCACGAACATCCGCGTCACGAGGTCGATCAGTTCGTCGCTGCCCGCCCCGGCGACTATGTTCTCCGGCCCCAGGCCCACGTAGTCCGCCAGAGCCGCCCTCAGGTCGCGCTGGTCCGGGTCGGGATAGATGTTGTAGCCACGCTCCTTAGCCAGCGCCTCCAGCGCCCGCGGCGAGGGCCCGTAGGGGTTCTCGTTCCCATCGAGCTTGACGATCGTCTCGACGGGCACGCCGATGCGCTTCGCCAGCACCTCCGGCGGCTCGATGGGCACGTAGCCCGGGATCTCCAGGAGGTGCGGCTGCACCCACTCGCGCAGCCAGTCCCCGGCCGCCGCCTGCCGGCGCGCGGGGCCGCTCACTTCGGCAGCCTTTCCTCGATGGCGCGCGCATGGCCCTCCAGTCCCTCGGCGTAAGCGATACGGGCTCCGGGCGGCCCCAGGCGGACTACGTCCTCGTCGCGGATCTCCATGACCGTGCTGAACTTGAGGAAGTCCAGCACGCTCAGCGGCGAGGCGAAGCGCGCCGCGCCTCCCGTTGGCATCACGTGGCTTGGGCCGCCGGTATAGTCCCCGATAGCCTCCGGGCTGCTCTCGCCGATGAAGATTCCGCCCGCATTCTTCACCAGGCCAGCAAGCCTGCGGGCGTCTCGCGCCAGGATGCAGAGGTGCTCGGGGGCGAACTCGCTCGCCAGCGCCACTGCCTCCTCCATGCTCGCGGCCACCACCGCCCCGCCCTGGTTTTCGATCGCAGTCCGGGCGACGTTGCCCCGAGGCAAGTCGGCCACGCGCTTCTCGATCTCGTACAGAACCTGCTCCGCCAGCGGCTTCGAGTCCGTGATCAGCAGCGGCGTCGCCATCTCGTCGTGCTCCGCCTGCGCGATCATGTCGACCGCGCACAGCACTGGGTCTGCGTCCCCGTCGGCGACGACGACCGTCTCGGTCGGCCCGTAGATCGAGTCAATCCCGACGTCCCCGAAGACCTCCCGCTTGGCCAGGGTCACGAAGATGTTCCCCGGGCCCACGATCTTGTCCACCCGCGGGATCGTCTCCGTCCCGTAGGCCAGGGCTGCGATTGCCTGGGCCCCGCTGGCCATGAACACGCGGTCCACGCCGGCGATCGCCGCCGCCGCGAGCTTCACCGCCGGGACGCGGCCGCTGCGGTCGGCCGGGCTGACCATTACGAGCGCGCCCACGCCCGCTACCTTCGCCGGCACGAGGGTGTGGAGCACGGAGGACGGATAGACGGGGAATGTGCCCGGCACATAGAAGCCGACGGTCTCGAGCGGCCGTACGCGCACGCCGAGGCCGTCCTCCTCGTACGAGGTCATCAGCCGCCGCGCCTGCCCCTCGTGGTAGCGCCGGACACGCTCCGCCGCGAACTCGAGGGCTTCGCGCAGGTCAGCCGGTATCTCCGCGAGTGCGCGCTCGACCTCCTCGCGCGGCACTTCCAGCGCCCGGTGTGGCACGCCGTCGAAGGCCTCGCAGTAGCGCCGGACGGCGGCGTCGCCCTCCAGGCGCACTTCGCGGACGATGCGCCGCACCGCCTCCGCTGCCGAGACCTCGGCCCCCATGACCTCGGCCGTGCGCTTCCGCGCCGCCGGTGACAGCTCGGCCTCGCTCGCGGGACGGCGCCGCAGGATCGTGCGCCGAGCCTCCTCTGCCCCGACGACAAGCCTCACTGGAGGTAGCCCCTTAGCTGATCCCGGGCTCGGGCCAGCGCGCCGTCCAGGTAGGCCTGCACGCGGTCCCAGCCGACGTGGTCGACCGTCTCCTGGAGGATCGAGGGCACTTCCGCCATGAACGCTTCCAGGTGCTCGGGCTCCGTAACGCCATAGGCGCTGAGGTGGCGGCTTGCCACGTTGCGGAAGCGCTCCCATGTCGGCGGCGCCCGCAGGAAGTCCAGGTTCACCTCCCGCCAGCGCCGCAGCGTGTCGATGTCGATGAAGCCCACCGTGACTTCGAGCGCCGTCGCTGCGATGTCTGCCTTCATGGCCTCGATGGTCTCGCGGTCCTCGCGCTGCCGGCGGTCCATCTCGAACTGGATTACGCGGTCCATGACGTTCGCCCGCTCGCTCCCGGCCAGCACCGACCGCTCCCCGAACAGCGGCCGGTAAACCTCTGAGATCCAGCCCTCGTCCAGGACGAGGTGGGTGATGTAGCCGGCGAGAAACGAGGCCGTCGCCGCGCTGACCTTGGCCCGGTCGGCGAGCTCGGGGAAGGCGGCAAACATCGCCGCCACGCTGTCCTGGTGGCCGAAGTTGTTCAGGTCGAAGAAGTGCGTCCGCTCCCGCTCCCAGCGCGTGACGGCGCGGATGTCCGGCGCCGTCGATCCCAGGTAGTAGGCGCCGCGGTCCGCCTCGATTTCCGCGAGGCGCAGCCCGTCGGCGATCGTCTTTGCCAGCGACATGTGCAGGACGGGAGGAGGCATCGTTCGAACTCGGGGCCCGCGGCTACTCGATGATCTTGTTCAGCGGATACTCGACGATTCCATGGGCGCCAGCCTTCTTAAGCCTGGGCACGATCACCTTCACGAGGTCCTCGTCCACGATCGTCGTGACGTCTACCCAGCCGGGATCGGACAGCGAGGCTACAGTGGGTTTGTCGAGCGCGGGCAGGATGGCCAGAACGGCGTCGAGGTCGGCGCGCCGGACGTTCATGGACAGCCACACCTTGCCCTCCGCCGCCAGCGCTCCCTTGAGCATCAGCGCCAGGTCCTCGATCTTCTGGCGCTTCCAGTCATCGAGGAGGGCTGCCCGGCTGGCGATGAGCCGCGGCCGGCTCTCGATTACCGTCTCGATGATCCGCAGGCCGTTGGCGCGGATCGAGCTCCCCGTGATCGTCGACTCCATGATCGCGTCCGCGAGCAAGGGCACCTTGACCTCCGTCGCGCCGTAGGAGTACTCGACGAGGGCTTTGATGCCGCGCTGCTCGAGATAGTCGCGCGTGACCTGCACCAGCTCCGTCGCGATCCGCTTGCCCTCGAGGTCCCGGACGTCGCGGATCGGCGAGCTTTCCGGCACGCACAGGACCCAGCGCGTGTAGAAGCCGCTGGTCCGCGAGACTACCTCCAGGACTTCGGTGACCTCCGCCCGCGCCTCGCGGATCAGGTCCAGGCCCGTGAAGCCGACGTCTATGAGGCCGTCCTGCACGTAGCGCGGCTGCTCCTGCGGCCTCACCAGCAGGCAGTCGATCTCGTCGTCATCTATGGACGGGAAGTAGGAGCGGCCGGAGACCGCGATGTTGTAGCCGGCCTTGGCGAACAGGTCGATCGTGGCCTGCTGCATGTTGCCGTTGGGGATCGCCAGCCGGAGCCTTCGCTTTTCCACTGTTGCCAAAGCCAAAAGAGCGGGATCGGGCCTCAAACAAAGATGCCCTTCCGTTATGCGAAGGGCAACGCGACCCGGCAGGTGAATTCTATCCTAGCGTCAAACGGGCGTCCAACATCTCGCACCGCAGCACTCCGCCCAAGGGAGGGAACACCATGGCCGATACCGAGAGCGCCGAACGCGACCAGATCATCGAGAGCTATCGCGACATCCTCACGGAGTTGCGTCTCCTCACCACGGTCTCGGCCCTGATGTTCGGCTTCCTGCTCACGGCGCAGAGTCTTGCCGAAGGGCGGATCCAGGAGTGGCTGTACGGCGTCGCCCTGGTGCTCATCGCCAGCGCCACCGCCGTGTTCGTCATGCCCGTGGTCTACCACCGCGTGCAGTACCCGTACCACAACTGGGAGAAGTTCCAGGTCAGGAGCCATTTCTTCATCCTCTGCGGCACGCCGTTGCTTGCCGCCGGCGGTTACCTGGGGATGGCTCTGGCCCTCTGGCCCCGCTGGGAGGCCGTTTCGCTCGCCGTAGCGGCCCTTCCGCTGTTGGTGGCCACCCTCGTGTACCTCCTGCGCCGCCAGCTCTCGTAGAGGCGTCACATGACCGCCCTCGAGGCGAGGGGCCCGGCCCGCGCCGGCGAATGCGATGCCGGCTTGCAGGGAGTGAGGGTTTCCGCTGCGCCACAACGGCAGCCTCTTAATCGACCTATAATTCGGATCATGCAGCGGTTGCTCCGGCGCCCGGCCCTGATCACCGGCCTCCTCCTGGTCCTGGCCGGCCTCGCGGCCGCCTGCGCCAGCGAGAAGCCGGCCGGCCGCGTGCACGTGCTGACCTGGAAAGACAACGTCAACCCGGTCATGGAGCGCTACATCGACCGGGGCATCGACACGGCCGAGAAGTCAGACGCCGTCGCCGTCGTGATCAGGCTCGACACTCCGGGTGGCCTCGACAGCGCCATGCGCGACATCGTCCAGCGCATCGAGGCCGCGAGCGTGCCCGTGATCGTCTACGTCTCGCCCTCAGGCGGCCGCGCGGCCTCGGCCGGCACCTTCATCACGATGGCCGGCCACATCGCCGCCATGGCGCCGAATACGTCCATCGGCGCCGCGACGCCGATCAACGCCGACGGCGGCGATATCGAGGGCGCCCTCGGCCGCAAGGTGATCAACGATGCCGTGTCCTACATCCGCGGCATCGCCGAGCTCCGTGGCCGCAACGCCGACTGGGCAGAGTCCGCCGTGCGCGACGCCGCATCCATCAACCAGACCCAGGCCGTAGAACTGAACGTCGTCGACTACGTCGCCACCGGGCTCACGGACCTGCTCAGCAAGGCCAACGGGCGCGTGGTCCAGGTCCAGGACGCCGCCGGCGGCCTGCGCCCGGTGACCATCAACACCGCCCAGGCCCGCATCTACGAGAACGACCCCAACATCTTCGAGACCGTCCTCAACATCATCGCCACCCCGGACATCGCCTTCCTTCTGCTGAGCCTCGGCGGCGCCTTCCTCCTGTTCGAGGTCTTCAACCCCAACATCCTCGGCGGCGTCGTCGGCGTGATCTGCCTCATGCTCGGCTTTTTCGCCCTTGGCGCCCTGCCGACCAACTGGGCCGGCGTCGCCCTGATCCTGTTCGGCTTCATCCTCATCGGCTCGGAGCTCTTCGTCTCCGGCTTCGGCATCCTGGGGATCGGAGGCGTCGTGTCCCTCATCTTCGGCGGCCTCATCCTCACCGGCAGCAGCGAGACCGGTTTCCAGGTCTCACGCTGGCTCGTGATCAGCATGGGCGTGGTCATCGGCGGCACCTTGGTGTTGTTCCTCGGCGCCATCGTCCGCGCCCGCAAGATGCCGACGCTCTCCGGCAACGAGCGCCTCATCGGGGCCCGCGGACGCGTGCATTCGCGTCTCAATCCTCTGGGCTACGTCTACGTCGAAGGAGAGCGCTGGGAGGCCATCGCGGAGGACCCGCCGCTGGGCGAGGACACCCCTGTCATCGTTACCGGCAAGGAAGGACTGCGCCTCAAGGTGAAGCGCGACCCGGCCTCGATACCGCTCCTGCCGCCCGCGGGCGGCTCGCAGCCCCCCACCGGCGCTCGCGTATAGTGGCGCGCATCGAGCTGCGGCGCCCGATAGGGGCGCCGCCGGAACGCGTCTGGGAGATAATCACCGACCTCTCCGGCCAGGTGCGCTGGATGGAAGACATCCACAGCCTCCAGGTCACGTCGCCTCAGACGAGCGGCGCGGGGACCGTCATCAGGGCCAGGTCGAAGCTGTTCGGCCTTCCGGTCCTCCGCGACGTGATGGAGGTCGTGACCTGGGACGAGGCGCGCGAGCTCAAAGTGGTCCACAAAGGCGCCTTCACGGGGTGGGGCGCCTTCCGTCTGGAGCCTCACTCGAGCGGCACGCTGTTCGTGTGGGAGGAGGAATTCGACCCGCCCTTCGGACGTCTCGGCGAGCTCCTCGCCCGCCTCATCGTCGCCCCGCACCTGCGGCGCGTCTGGGGCCGTTCGATGGACAACGTGCGCCGCCTGGCTGAGGCCCCTACGCCGGCCTGACACGCACGTCACCGGCTTCTACCCGCCGGGTGCGTCCGTCCTCGAGCGCTACCAGCAGCGCGCCATCGTCCTCGACGTCTACGGCCCGTCCCTGGAAGGCGCCGTCCGGCGTCGACACCGTCACATCCTGCCCCAGAGTCACCAGCCTGGACTTCCAGTCCTCGAACGGCCCCCGGCTGCCCGAAAGCGCCTCTTCGTAAAGCGGCTCGAATTCGTTGCAGATCGCGGCCAGAAGCTCCTCCCGCGGCAACTCGAGGCCAGTCGCGTCCTTGAGGCTGGTCGCGAGGCCGGCTATCTCCTCGAACCGCGCCGTCTCGAGGTTCACGTTGACGCCCACGCCCACCAGCGCCACCACGCGCTCCGGTGCGTGCTCGGTCTCGATCAGCACGCCGGCTACCTTCTTGCCGCGGATCTGTACGTCATTCGGCCACTTGAGGTCCGGGACGACGGGCACGCCCTTCTGCTTGCTGAACGACTCTATGGCCTTCGCCACCGCCAGGGGCGTGACGTAAGCCAGCGGGCGCAGGCGCTGCGGCGGCGGGAACAGCAGCAGGGTGAAGTACAAGTTCACGTCGGGCGGCGACACCCAGCTACGGCCGGCCCGGCCGCGCCCCGCGCTCTGCGATTCCGCCAGCACGAGCGCTCCTTGCGGCAGGTTGATGCGCTCCAGCATCCGCCGCGCGTCGTCCATGGTCGACTCGCTGATCGGGCGATAGATGAAGCGCCGGCCGACGTAGTCGGTGTGCAGGTGCCACTGGAAGTAAGGCTTGGAGAAGATGGGAAGCTGGTCCCCGAACTGATAGTCGATCATCCAGCGGAACGGCGGCCGCTGTGGCTGTTCTTGCTGCACCATTGCGTCGATTCTAGGCGATCAGCGGCCGTTCAGGCTCGCCCTGTAGAAAGCAGACCGCCCCGGCGTATGCCAGGGCGGTCCTTGTCTCCGCTGCGAATTAGCGGAAGTCGAAGTTGCTAGACCAGAGTCTTGGCCTAGCCCACCTAATAACTAGGCGGAATAACCTCCCATAGTTAGTAGGCGGATGGCCTAGTCTCCAGTCTGCAACGTTGGTGGTCCATCCGCATCACCTCCTTTCCTGCCGCCGATAGTAGCAGCGCCGGATCAACCCCGTCAACGCTGGCTGCATGAAGCGAATCCATCCGCCAGCCCCCCGTTCCCGCCACGCTGCTCCCCGCCCTCTCCTGGTGGTGCGCACGTGTGCCCGGGAACGTGCTATCCGGCCCTGTCGCGTATGGTACGCGTCCGTATAATGAGCCCGAAAAATCTACGCAAACCGCTAGAAGGAACATCCATTGAGGCTCAAGGACTCACCTGAAGAGGCCGCCTGGCGCGCAGAGGTCAGGGACTTCATCAAGAACGAAATGCCGCCCGAGCTTCGGGCCGGCGGTGGTGGCTTCGGCGGCGGCGGCGGCGCCGAGGGCGGCCCGCCGGAAGCTGCGGGCGAGAGCGCCCAGCCTGGAGCCCGCCGGCCAGAAGCCCGCGCCGGCGGCGCTGGCTTCCGCCTGGCCACCGGCCCCATGGCCACCTGGCGCCGGAAGCTCGCTGAGAGGGGCTGGATCGCGCCCGCGTGGCCGAAGGAGTACGGCGGCGCTGACCTGTCGATCATGCAGCAGTTCATCCTCAGCGAGGAGTTCGCCGAAGCCCGCGCGCCCCGTCCCGGCGGCATGGGCATCTCCATGGCTGGCCCGACGATCATCGTGCACGGCTCCGAGGAGCAGAAGGCCGAGTACCTGCCGAAGATCCTCGACGGCACCACCCAGTGGTGTCAGGGCTTCTCCGAGCCCGGCGCCGGCTCCGACCTCGCTTCCCTCCAGACCCGGGCAGTCAAGGACGGGGACGAGTTCGTGATCAACGGCACCAAGATCTGGACCACCGGCGCCCAGTTCGCCAACATGATGTTCATGATGGCGCGCACCGACCCGGACGCGCCCAAGCACCGTGGCATCACTTACTTCCTCGTAGACATGAAGACCCCCGGGATCACCGTACAGCCGCTCGTGCAGATGACCGGCGCCCAGGGCTTCAACCAGGTCTTTTTCGACAACGTCCGCGTCCCCGCCAAGAACGTCGTCGGCGAGGTCAACCGCGGCTGGTACGTGGGTACCACGACGCTTGACTATGAGCGGTCCGGCATCGGCTCCGCTGTCGGCACCAGGCAGAACGTCGAGCGCATGATCCGCTGGGCGAAGGAGAACGTCGCCGCCGGCTTCTCGATGCTCGACCGCAACCCCCTCGTCCGCCTCGAGCTCGCCGACCGGCTCATCGAGGCGCACGTCGCAAAGATGCTTTCGTATCGGGTCGTGCACATGCAGAACGTCGGCATGATCCCCAACCACGAGGCATCGATGGCAAAGCTCTTCTCCTCGGAGCTGGGCCAGCGCATCTCGCGCACGGGGATGAAGATGATCGGCCTCTACGGCATGTCCTGGGACCGCCAGTCGGCTTACTCGCCGAACCGCGGCCAGTACTCGATCGGTTACGTCTCCAGCGTCGCCGGCACCATCGCTGGCGGCACCAGCGAGATCCAGCGCAACGTCATCGCCCAGCGCGGCCTCGGACTCCCGCGCGACTAGCCCCTGAGCATCCCGCGCCAGGAAGGGAGGCCGGACTCTGCTCCGGCCTCCCTTCTCTTCAGGCTGGCTCCACCCGGACTACACCGGCTATCCGGTCGAACCCCCTGTCGTGGCTGACTATGGCGTCGACCATGCCGGACTCGAACTTCGCCACAGTGAGGCAGTCTTCAAAGTCGAGCCTTGTCGCCTCGTACAGCGCCAGGGCTCGGGCCACGACTGGGCGCTCGGGCACGCGCAAGCCGCGCAGCGAGACATAGGGGGCAAGGGCGCGGGCGATCTTCGCCCTCTCAAACCCGTAATGCCGAGGCGAAGCCAGCACGAACACGATTTCCGCGAGCACGGCTTCTGAAGTCGTGGCTTCGGCTCGCCCGGCCGCTAGCTCGCGGAAGAGGCGTTCGCAGGCAGCTGCTTTCGGCGGGTCATCGCCGGTAAGCGCTCGGATAAAGATGTCCGCGTCCAGGAACCTCACTGCCGAATTAGCTTCTTCCGGTCTCGCTCGACCTTCTCTTCTTTGGCTTCTCGAATCGCCTTATCGATGTCCTTGATTGGTCTCCTGGGCCTCAGGGAACCGAAAGTCTCCTCCAGAGTCATCTCCGGGCGCTTGACCTGAACCTGGTCGTCACTGATCTCAAAGATCACCTGGTCACGCGGCTTCAACCGCCAACGCCGCCTGACCTCCGCTGGCAAAGTCACCTGCCCCCGCTGCGTAATGCTGACATACACCCGCTTCATTGAAGACCCCGTTCTCCTTGAGGGACTGTGTCCTCAATGATACAGGGACAAGTGGTTCCGTGCTCTAGCCCTGCATACCCGGTCGCCGGGCGTCTTCGCCGCTGCGCTACGCGTCCGCATAGACGCGGAAGCCGTAGTCGTTGTACTCGAAGCTCGGGTCCAGGCTCGACCGGGCGCTGCAGCGGTTGAACTTGACCTGGTGGCGCCAGGCGCCGCCCCGGCTCGCCCGCCTGCGGCCCGCTGGCGGCCCCATCGGCGACTCCGGCGGCGACCGCTCATAGTAGGACGCGTCGTACCAGTCGCTGCACCACTCATGCACGTTGTCCGCCATGCACAGGAGACCGTAGGCGTTGGCACAGGCCTCAGAGGGCACGTGCGTCCGTTCCAGGACCGCCACCTCCGCCAGCCCGCTCCGGCGTTCCGGCGGCTCGCTGCCCCACGGCCAGTCCGCCCGCTCTATGCCGCCGCGGCAGGCGAACTCCCTCTCCGCCTCCGTCGGCAGGCGAAACCGCAGGCCGGTCTCCGCGGCCAGCCACGCGCAGTAAGCGGCCGCGTCGAACCACGTGACGCCAACCACGGGGTCTGCCGGCGCATTGAAGCGCGGGTCGGCCCAGAACCTCGGTGGCTGTCGGCCCGTGGCGCGCAGGAAGGCGGCGTACTCCTGGTTGGACACCGGCGTCCTCGCGGCCTGGAAAGGCCCGATCGTGACGCGGTGGGCTGGCCTCTCGTCCGGCCTGCCCCGGTCGTCACCCATGAGAAACGTGCCGCCAGGCAAGGGGACCAGCGAAGGCAGGAGGATCCCGGTCAGGGCTGCCACGCCGACATTCTGCCAGCGCGGCGCCAGGCCGTAAACGCGCTGGCGGGACCGCCCGGCCCCGCCAGCTCCCGCCTTCCGCGACGACTCGCTTTACTCTCGGACCGCCTCGATGTGCAGGACGACGCTGACGCGGTCGCCGACCACCACCGTGCCCGACTCCAGCACCGCGTTCCACTTCAGGCCGAACTCCTTGCGGCTGATTGCCGTCTCCGCCGTGAA
>DATLYJ010000078.1 GCA_035574915.1 Dehalococcoidia bacterium
CGCTCCGGCCGTCGAGCCTCATATCACTCCCGCCGCTGCGAGCGCGATGAGGTCGTCGCGGTCGATGCCGGCGATCTCGCACAACACCTCCTCGTTGTGCTCGCCGAGCAGGGGTGCGCGTCCCTCCCGCCAGGGCGCTCCCGTAATCTCGAATGGTCCGCGCGGGTAGGTGAGCGTCCCGGCCTCCGGGTGCGACACCTCTCTCAGGGCGCGCCGATAGCGCAGGTGCTCCGACTCCAGGAGATCGCGCATGTCATGGACGAAGGCGAGAGGAGCGCGGTGCTCCCCTGCGAGGCGATACGCCTCGCGCTTGGGCATGTCCGCGGCCCAGGCGTAAATGAGCGCGGAGAGCTCATCGTTGCGCCGCAGGCGGTCGCGCCCGAGCTCTTCGTCCTGAACGCCGATGAGCTCCAGCAGCGCCGGCATCTGCCGGGCCATGGCATGCACGCCCACGTAGCCGTCCGCGCAGGGGTAGAGGCCGATCGCGGCGGACTGAGCATTGCCGCGGCGCAGCGGCCCGCTAAGAAAGGGGCTGTCGGCGGGCGGCGGCTCGGCTCCGGGCCGGTTGCGGTAGAGATAGTTCGACAGCGCAAGCTCGAGGGTCGTTGCCATGGCTTCCATACCGCCAACGTCGACCACCTGGCCGTGCTCGGTCTGGGCGGCGTGCCAGAGGGCGCCGAGCGTGGCCGCATAGGCGTGCAGGCCGAGCTGGTACTCCGCCTGGTAGCCGCCGGCGAGCAAAGGCTCACGGTCGGGATCGCCGCACATGGCCATCTGACCGCCGCTAGCGAAGGAGGTGAGATTGGTGGCCGGCCGGCTGGCGTAGGCGCCGCTGGAGCCATAGGCCGAGACCTGTGTGATCACGAGGCGGGGCATCGCCTTTATCAGCTCCTCCGCCGAGAGGCCCAGGTCATCGCGGCGGCGCGTGGGGTGGTCTTCGACAACGCCATCGCACTCTGCCATGAGACGCCGCAGCACGGCGGCGCCGGTTGGCGTCGTGTAGTCCAGCGTCACGCCGAGCTTGTTCGTGTTCAGGTAGAGGAAGAGGGCGCTGCGCTCAGGGTGCGGAGCACCGCCGGCGAAGGGGCCCAGGCGGCGTGTAGGGTCGCCCCGGCCGGGGCGTTCGACCTTGATCACGGTCGCCCCGTAGTCCGCCAGGAGCTTCGTGGCGAAAGCCCCTGCTACGCCCTCTGAGAGGTCTAAGACGGTCAGGACGGCGAGAGCTCCCTCGGCCTCGTCCTCGACGTCCAGGTCCGGTCGCGTCACGGCAGGATCATGGTCGAAGAGGGGCCATGTGGCAAATCCCCCGCGGGAAGTCACCCAGGCGATCCGCAGCGAACTGACACGCGCTTCCCCTTCCCAGGCGATCCGCGTGTAATCACGCGCGCGCCACTCTTTGTTAGAGCGAAAGGAGGTGCTCCCCAGGATGGAGACGACAACTGCGATCGTGATCGTGATCCTGGCAGCGGTGTTGTTGCTCACGGCTGCTGGTATCTGGTGGGCCTCGAGAAGGAAGCAGACGTCGGGACTGCGCTCCACGTTCGGTCCCGAGTATGAGCGGACCATCGAGGAAGTTGGTGACAGACGCGAGGCAGAGCGCGCCCTCAAGGAACGCCAGATGAGAGTCGAGCGGCTCCGCATCGTGCCACTGAACTATGAGGACGTGGAGAGGTTCAGCGGTGAGTGGCGGGTGGTGCAGGCGCGCTTCGTGGACAACCCGAAGTCCGCGCTCAAGGAAGCGGACGAGCTAGTCGGCAAGGTTATGGAGAGGCGCGGCTATCCCGTTGGCGACTTCGAGCAGCGTGCCGCCGACGTCTCTGTCGACCATGCGGAGGTGGTCACCAACTACAGGACGGCGCACGAAATCACCATGCGCAGCGAGAAGGGCAACGCGACCACGGAAGAAATGCGCCAGGCGATGCATCACTACCGCGCGCTATTCGACGACCTCCTGCAGACCGCGGAGGTGCGGCGATGACACAGGAGCGCCGTCTCGAGTCTTACGGCCCCGAAGGTCTCATCGAGCAGACGCCGGCCGAGAGCAGCGTCGAGGTCGAACACAAGCCATCTGGACTGGAGGAGGCGGAGCCGGCCTCCGGGGCGCGCGCTATGGCCGCGCTGGGCGCCGACCATGGCTCCTTGCTCGAGGATAGCGACGCCGGACGCTTCCGCGGCCGCTGGGACTCGATCCAGGCATCGTTCGTCGACCGGCCGCGGGAGTCGGTGCGCGAGGCTGAGGCGCTCCTGGAGGAGGTCTTCAGCACCCTCACCCAGGCGTTTTCCCGCCAGCGTGAGGGCCTGGAGGAACAGTGGCAGCGTGGCGGCGAGCCATCCACCGAAGACCTGCGCCTGGCGATCCAACGCTACCGGACCCTGTTCCAGCGTCTCCTCAACGCCTGACAGCAGCGATCTTGAAACGCGGACAAGCCCCGCGCTGAGGCCACGTCTCGGCGCGGGGCTGCCACACTCAAGGCAGGACATGAAAAGAAACGGCAAGGGCCTCCTGTCCTACGGAAGACGGCTGGCGAAGGAGGTAAGCGATGATGACCTCAGCGGCCTCGCCGCGGAATTGGCGTATCGCTTCTTTCTTGCCCTGTTCCCGTTCTTCGTATTCCTTGCCGCCGCGGGAGGGCTCGCGGCGGACCTTGCCGGGGTGCAGAACCCTGCCGACGAGGTCATGGACTGGCTTGGCGACACCCTGCCAGAAGACGCGAGCAGCGTGCTCCGTACGGAGATGGAGGGCGTCATCGAGGAAAGGGACGAGGCCCTGCTCTCCGCCGGCATTCTGGGCGCCATCTGGGCCGCGTCCAGCGGCGTCGGCAGCGTGATCAAGGGGATGAACCGGGTCTACGAGGTCAAGGAGGCCCGGCCTCTGTGGAAACGCTACGCGATGAGCGTCGGGCTGACCGTGTTCGGCGGCCTCGCCATCATCGCCGCCTTCGTAATCCTGGTCGGCGGCCAGGTCGGCGGCCTGGCCCTCGCGGGCGAGATCGGCCTCCGTGGCGCGGCGGCCGCGCTGTTCACCCTCGCCCGCTGGCCGGTGGTAGTGGGACTGCTTCTCCTGGCCGTGGCCTTCCTTTACTGGCTGGCGCCAAATGCGGACCTGCCTTTCAAGTGGATAACGCCCGGCGCCGCCCTGTTCACCGTTGGGTGGCTATTGGTCAGCTTCCTTTTCGGCCTTTACGTGGCCAATTTCGCCTCCTACGGCGCCACCTACGGCACGCTCGGCGGCGTAGTGGTCCTGATGGTCTGGTTCTACCTCACGGCATTTCTGCTGCTCCTTGGGGCCCAGGTCAATGCCGTGCTTGCGCGCGAAGCCGCGCCCTCGGACGTACAGGAGGGCTTGCCGCGGGCGTCCCGCGAGCACGGGCGCGCCACGGGAGAAACAGGTGGGCGGGCAGCACCGGAACGCGCCGAGTCGGAGATGGTCACGGCATCAGGCCCGCGGGAACCAGCCCCCGCCCGCATCGTCCCGGCGCTCGGCCTGCTCGTGGCGGCTTTGACACTATGGAAGGTTGCCCGCGGCCGGGTTACTGCCGCGGGCACGCGACTCAGCCAGGAGGTAAGTAATGTCTGAACGAAGCGAGGAGGGACGCGACATCCGCACCGGCACGCCACCCTCTGAGGCACCCTACCGGGATGAAGGCGGCGCCTTCGGCCGGCCGTCCGTGGAGGAGGAATACCGCGGCGGGATCGGAGAGAAGGCGGATGAGTTCGCCGGGCGGGCCCGGGAGATGGCCTCGGAGTACGCAGAGATGGCCCAGGCGCAGGTGGAGGTCGGCAAGGACCAGGCGGCCTCCAGCATGGAGACCGCCGCACAGAAGCTGCGCGAGCGGACCATGGCCCAGGGCGGCCTCGGCAGCCAGGCAGGCGAAAAGGTCGCCGAGGGCATGGAAAGCGCCGCGGGCTACCTGCGAGAGCACAGCACCGGCGAGATCTGGGACGACGTCGAGCGCTACGTGAGAGCGCACCCGATGCAGGCCCTGGCGGGAGCGGCCTTCGCGGGCTTCCTCCTCGGGCGCATGCTGCGGTAGGCGGCGATGGCTAGAGACGGCAGGGCCAGCCCAGGCGACCAGTTCCGCTCCATAGCGCACGAGGCCCGGGACCTGTATTCCGAGGTCGGCGGCCTAGCAGGCGACGTCCAGCGTCTCCTCCGGCTCCAGGGCGAGCTCGCGCGCGCCGAGGCGGGCGAGGCCATAGGATTAGCCGGGCGCGGTGCCGGCCTGGGGGCTGCGGCGATAGTTGTCGGGATCATCACGCTGGCCTTCCTGTTCCTGGCGCTCATGTCCGCAGTCAACACGGCAGCGCCGCAGTGGCTGGCGGCGCTCATCACCGCGGGCGTCGCCTTCTTGCTGACGGCTCTCCTCGCCGGGCTGGCGTTGTGGCAGCTCCGCCGCTTCTCCCCGCTGCCCAGGCGCTTCATCAGGTCGGTTCGGGAGGACATCGAATGGGCAGGGGCCCAGATCAGCTCGAGCACCAGATAAGGGAGCACCGCGAAGCGATCAGCCGTCGAATCGACGGCCTCCAGAAACGCGTGCAGGACGACCTGGATCGGGTGAGCGCCGAGTCGCGGATGCGCGCGGACGAGGCGGTCGGCGGGGCCAGGCAGGCCTTCGACGTCGAGTCCCGGGTCCGCGAACGGCCGATGACGACACTGGCTGGCGCCTTCGGCGCCGGGGTCCTCCTGGGCATCGTCACGGACAACGCGAACGGCGGACGGCAAGAAGCGCCGCGCTACCAGCCCGCCGCACAACGGGACGAAGGCTCGCTGCTCGGAGGCTTCGCGGGCTCGCTGTGGGCATTGCTTGGCCCCGGCCTGCAAGAAGAGATCCGGGAATCACTTCGCAACGCCGTGCGTAGCCTCACCGGCCGGGAGGCGAGGCGCGAGCCCGAGCGTGCCACCGATTACGAGCGGAGTTCGATGGCGCACGCGTAAGCGCCAGCCCGCAGCACTGCCAGCCTGCAGTGCGAAAGCGATCCGTAGCATCTGCCTGCGCACTCTGGCGCCCGCTGACTGCTCGCCTGAGTGCACGAGCGTCAACCGCTTGCCTGCGCTCCCAGGTCCTCCTCCGGCGGCACACCGGTGCCGGCGCCGCCGCGCCACAGGCGCCGCATCTCCTCGCTCGTCGCGAGCAGGTCGGCAAGCTTTCCTTGAGCCACGACCCTGCCCTCCTCGAGCAGGATGACGCGGTCCGCACTGCGCAGCGCAGCGTGGCGATTGGAGACCACCAGGCAGGCCGCCTCCGTCGTCGCGAAGAGGCGCTCCCAGAGCAGTCTTTCTGTCTCGACGTCGAGGGCGCTGGAGAGGTCATCGAGCACGAGCAGGTCGGGCTCGCGGACGAAGGCGCGGGCCGCCGCGCCCGCAGCTCGTTGGTTGCCTTCCAACCAATGCTCTCGCTCAGCCAGGCCGCGGCAATCGTTAACCCCTGGCCCGCGATGGCGCCGCCGACGAAGACGGCCGCCAGCATCAGGAGCCGCGACATCTCGCCGCCCGTTGTCGCCGTGTCGATGAAGCGCTTCACGACCTGTGGATTCAGCAGTTGGACGGCGATCGAGGCCAGGAGGATGAACCCCAACCCGGCGACCCTCGCCGCCTGGGCCGGAGGTAGTCAGCGAGCAGCGCCAGGTAGCGGTCGATGGAGATGTTCATCGGAGTGCGCCGCGTCTTTGCTGCCCGTCGACGTACACGCGCTAGCCGCCCGGCTCCCCACGCCTCAGCGCCAGGCGCCCGAACACGCTCTCGGGCGCGCGCAGCTGCCATGAACGCTGCCCGGGCGTAGCGTTCAGGCCGGCGAGTTCGTCGAGAAAGGCCATGACGGAGCGCAGCCGGCCCTCGATGACGTTCACCGCCGCCGGCCGTACGTCGCCGAAGCGGGCAGACGAATGGAACTCGTGCAGGAGCGCATCGATGAGCATCTTGTCGCGTCCGAAGCGGGCACGCGGATAACCCTCAACATAGCGCCGGAAGTAGGACTCTGCCGCGCCGCCTACGAGCTCCTTGCCCTGAAGAGTCCGGAGCACCGCCTGCCAGGTAGTCGCCCAGCCGCAGGCCCCGCAGGACAGCGGCGCCTCCTTGCGGCGAAATCGGTCGCGCCGTCCGTCGATGATCTCAGCCCTGCACGCGGGGCATTCCAGCCGGCCGCGGTGCGCCTCTGTCGCCTTCAGGATGCTGTCACAGCGCGCATACAGGGCAATGCCGACTTCATCGAGCAGTTCTTCGTCCAGACGCCCGGCCGCCTCGCTCTCGTAGAGGCGCCGAACCAGCGCCTGCGGCACTCGCGGCGCCCAACGTAGGGGCTGTGCTTTCTGAGACATGCCAATCAGGATACAGAAGCGCGAACGTCAACCGTGGCTTACGAGGCGGCACGAGCAGGGTCTCCCTTTCCTGCCCGGGAACTCTTCGGCCTACGGTTGCGCGCGCTCCGGGTGTCCCGGGCTGGCGGCCGACCGTGGCACTGACCGCGGGATGACGTATGCGGGTTCCCGGCGGGAGCGGCGTTCCGGCAGCCGGGCAGTCTGGTATACTGCGACTGGCCCTCGCCCCGCGAGGGTCATTCTGGTGACAAGGGGTGCCCCCGCACCTGGCGGGGGTTGCTTATGCCCGCGATAGTAGTCATCGGTGGTCAGTGGGGCGACGAGGGCAAGGGCCGCATCGTCGACCTCATGGCCCGCCACGCCAGCGTCGTCGCCCGCTATTCCGCGGGGAACAATGCCGGCCACACCATCATCAACGACATGGGGCTGTTCGCCCTGCACCTGGTGCCGGCCGGCGTCTTCTACCCGGACAAGACCTGCCTCCTAGGCAACGGCATGGCCATCGACCCCGCGGAGCTGATCCGCGAACTCGAGATGCTCGAAAGCCGCGGTGTCGACACCGAGCGCGTGTTCGTCAGCGACCGGGCCCACGTCGTCATGCCCTATCACCCGATCATCGACCGCGAGGACGAGAAGCTGCGCGGCGCCGCCGCCGTCGGCACCACCGGCCGGGGCATCGGCCCCACCTTCGTCGACAAGGTCGGGCGCATCGGTATCCGCATGGGCGACCTTGTCGACCCCAAGTCCTTCCGCGAGCGGCTCAGTTTCGTCTTGCCTTACAAGAACGCCGTGCTCACGAAGCTGTACGGCGCCGAGCCGCTTTCCTTTGACGCCATCTACGAGGAGTACAGCGCCTACGCCGAGCGCCTCGCTGCCCGCGTCTGCGACACCGCCATGATCGCCCGCAAGGCCCTCGAGCGGGGCGAGACCCTGCTCCTCGAGGGCGCCCAGGGCGCCCTGCTCGACCTGGACAGCGGCACCTACGACTTCGTGACCTCGTCCGTGCCCTCATCGACCTCCGCGGGGGCGGCAACGGGCATCGGCATCGGCCCCTTCGACATCAAGCGCGTGGTGGGCGTCTACAAGGCCTACATGACACGCGTCGGCAATGGCCCCATGCCAACGGAGCTCCTGGACGAGACCGGCAACATCCTCCGCATCCAGGGGCCGCGCCCGGAAGTCGGGACGACCACAGGCCGAGCGCGCCGCACCGGGTGGTTCGACGCCGTCGCCTCGCGCTACAGCGCCACCATGAACAGCGTCACCGGCGTGGCGATCACTCGCCTCGACGTCCTCGACCCATTCCCGTCGATCCAGGTCTGCACCGCCTATCGCATCGATGGGGAGGTCGTCGACACGCCGCCCGCGAGCATCTCCGCCTTCAATCGCGCCGTCCCGATCTACGAGGAACTGCCCGGCTGGAACACGGACTGCACCAGCGCCCGCCGCTTCGAGGACCTGCCGCCGAACGCCCAGGCCTACGTGCGGCGCCTGGGTCAGTTGATCGGCAAGCCTGTCGAGATAATCTCCGTCGGGCCGGAGCGCGAGCAGGTGATCATCGTCGACCGGCCTATCTAGGTGGCAGACGCTCGCCCCCAACCGCGAACCGAGAACCCCCGAGCCGGGAGCGATCCGGCGCGAGACCCGATGAGGGCGCTGGCGGCGCAGGATGTCCCCGACCACCTCCAGGCCGGCCTCGACCTCGTGATCGTCGGCATCAATCCCGGGCGGCGTTCGGGCGCCACCGGGCACCACTACGCCTGGCCCGGCAACCACTTCTGGCCGGTGCTGTATGAAGCCGGGATCATCCCGGAGCCCATCACTCACCTCGAGGACCACCGCGTCCTGGAGTGGGGCATCGGCCTCACGAACCTCTGCGACCGGACCACGCGTTCCGCCGACGAGCTGACGCGCGAAGAGCTGCGCCAGGGCGCGGCCCGGCTACGGGAGAAGCTCTTGCGCTTCCGGCCGCGCGTTGTGTGCTTCAATGGCAAGGGCATCTACGAGGCCTTCAGCGGCCGCAAGGACGTCCGCTTCGGTCTCCAGCCCGAGGTCCTGGAGGGCATGCTCATGTTCGTCGTCCCCTCCTCCAGCGCCCGCGCGGCCGCCTACCAGCGCGACGCCAAGGTCGCCTACTTCCGGCAGCTCAGGCAGCTCATCGACTCCGTGCGGGTCGAGAAGCTGACATCGACGGCGCGGAGCGCCCGATGAGCCTGGAACCGCGCAGCGTGCTTTCGCCCCGGCTAGAGACCTTCCTGACCCAGCTCAGGGAGGGCGAGACGCCGAATCACGGCCGGTTCTGCTCCTTCTGTTACAACCCCCTGCCCCCGGACTTCTCCCGCTGCGACCACTGCGGCCAGGACCTCAAGGAGCGCGCGCCGATAACCTCGGTGCCTGACGAGGTCGTCGACATGCACGCGCGGAAGTTGCGCCGCGAGAGCCTTATCGTGAACTCCTTCGCCTACCTCGGCCTCGGCCTGGGGCTGGCGATCTTCCTGACTATGGTCGGGGTCAACGTCCTCTACCTGGACCGGGCCCTCTGGTTTTTCTTCATCGCCATCGGCGTTTTCCTCATCGGCAGCCGTGTCCTCGCGGCCATCCTCGGGGGCGTGATCGGCGATGAGATCGGCTATCGCTACGCGAACAAGCGGCTCGCCGAAGACTGGGCGCGCCATGTGGCCGAGCGCGAAAATAAGCTGCATGGTGGCCCCAGGGGCGAGCTCGGCATGGAGTCCGGCTAGCAAGGCCCGACGCTGGCCAAAGGCTGCCCGGAGAGAGACAGCGGAGGTGACGAGCAATGCCCCTGCCTGACCCCACCGACGAGCGCTTCTGGCCCCGCCGCAGCTTCGTTGCCCCTCCTTACCCCTACGGCGAGTACGACCGGGCTCGAGTCGTCATCCTCCCCGTGCCGTACGACTCCACCACCACGGCGCGAGCGGGCGCCCGCGATGGCCCGAATGCCATCATCGACAACTCCGAAGACATGGAGCTGTACGACGTCGGCATCGGCTACGAGGCCTACCTGCACGGCATCTACACTTCTCCCTCGGTCTCGGTGACGAACGAGACACCGGAGGCCATGATCAACCGCGTGACCGAGGCCGCCAGGCTGTACATCGACGACGGCAAGTTCGTCGCTACCTTCGGCGGCGAGCACACCATCGGTGTCGGCTCCTTCCGCGCGCACCTATCCCGCTACCCAAACCTCAGCGTGCTGGCCATCGACGCCCATGCCGACCTCCGCGACGAGTACCAGGGCACGCGCTACAACCACGCCTGCAGCCTCCGCCGGATGCTGGACGTGGTCCCCGTGACGCAGGTTGGTCTGCGCTCGGCCTCCGCCGAGGAGGCAGAGCTCATCCGCGACCGCAAGCTGCCTTTTTACTCGCCCCGCGCCTTTCGCGCCCTGCCAGACCTTTCGGCCATCGTGGACGGCCTCGATGACCACGTCTACGTGACGATCGACCTGGACGGCATCGACTGTGGTGAGATGCCGGCTGTCGGCACGCCCGAGCCCGGCGGCCTCACCTGGGACGAGGTGAGCTCGATCCTCGAGGCGGTAGCGGCGAAGCGGCGCATCGTCGGGTTCGACATGACGGAACTTGCGCCCGACCTCGGGCCCAAGGCCTGCGCCTACTCGGCAGCGAAACTCGCCTACCGCCTCATCGGTCTGGCGCTTGGGCCACCGGAAGGCTAGCTGACGCCCCGCGTCCCTGACCTCCCAGCCGGGCGGCGCGGCTTCGCTAGCGGGCTGCCAGGGCGGGCGCACGGGCCCTGGCGGCCCTCGGCACGTTGCGCAGGGTGCGGACCAGCTCCCGGTTCGTCTCGAGGAAGCCTGACTCCGTGTACGCGATGCCCAGCTCGCGGCAGGCAGCCTCGACGTGAGGCTTCAGGAGCTTGAGCTTGTTGCGCGGCGTGCTGGGGAACAGGTGGTGCTCGATCTGGTAATTCAGGCCGACCAGCAGGAGGTCGGTGAGGAACCCGCCGCGAACGTTCCGCGACGTCACGACCTGCTGCTCGAGGAATGACATCTTGCTGTCGCGGGCTACGCAAGGCATAGCCTTGTGGTTGGGCGCAAAGCAGTTGGCGAGGTAGATGCCCGTTGTCACGTGCACGAGCATGAACACCAGCGCTGCCTTTGCGAGAGGGAAGAGCAGGAAGGGCGAGACGAAGAGCACCAGGATTCCCGCCAGCCAGAGCGCTAGGCGCCAGGCATTGCCCCTGAGCGGCCGCCGCAAGAAGTAGGTGATGCTGCCAAGGCGGTTGCTGAAGCTGACGATCGCGCCAAGCGGATAGTAGTAGAAGGCCTGGAACTGGATCAGCGCCCGCTGAAGCCCGCCCTTGGCGGCGTAGAGCTCCTCGCTGGCGGCGATGAAGGGGATTTCCATGTCCGGGTCCAGGTCCTCCTGGTTCGGATGGGCATGGTGGGCGTTGTGGCGAGACTTCCAGTTGTCGAACACCATGCCCAGGAGCGCGGCGCAGACGTAGCCCAGGAGGTCGTTGTTGCGCACGTTGGCGAAGACGGCCCGGTGGCCGCAGTCGTGCATGAGCCCGCCGAGCTGGACGCTGAAGAACGAGAAGGACAGGCAGGCCAGCGCCAGCAATGGATAGCTGGTCAGGGCGAAGATGGCCCAGGCGCTGAGGAAAAAGCCGCCGAGACTGAAGGCGGCGAGGGCCGCATAAAAGCCGAGGGACCTCTCCAGGATGCCCTCGGCGACGATCGTGGCCTTGAGGCGGGCGTAGGCGGCGGCCCCGTCCGCTCTCTCTAGAGCAGACGGCAAGGGGCTCTCTTCATGCTGCCACTCTAGCGACGCCCTGCCCCGAGCACAAATCGCCGGCGGCGCTGGCCGTGCTCCCGTCGATCGCCCGCTAGGTCCCTTTTGAACTAGCCTGCCGGCCCACCAGACGAGGGCCAGCGAGCTAACCGATCTCCGCCTGCGCTACGCGGCCTCGTCGGCCTTCGCCCGCTGGAGGATGATGTAGCTGGCCTCAGTCCGAACCAGGGGGTGAATCCCGCCGATCGCCCATCCTTCCGCGCCCTGCGCGTCCAGGTAGCGCTTGAGAAAGGCCGTGCGGTTTTCGCCGCTCTGCCGGACGAACTCGACGCCCTCGCAGGAGATGCGCCCGCGAGGGTCCACGTAAACGACCCTGTACTCCCACTTCTGTGCCATCGAAGCCTCCTTGATGGCGACGAACCGGGAGCACGAGCCAGACGCAAATCCAGCGTAGCACGCGCGCCACCGGGCGACGCTATGTGTGAGCTCCTTAACAGATAGTCCATGCCGCCTGTTAACTACGAACCAGACGCGGCGTTTACTAATTCGGACTCGCGGTCTACAGGAAGGGGATCTCGGGCGGGGTCCCCTTCTTGATGCCCATCGGCCAGCCCAAACCCGGCGACCGACGGACCGGCAAGTCCGGGGACCTCCGACCTGCAGACCGTGGTGTGTTGGTCCGCGGTCCGGCGGCCGTCACCACCAGAGGACGTCGTCGAGCGCGTCCTCGTCCGGGACCGGCGCCTCCGGGCGGAAAGCAGGAGTGCCCAGGTACTTCCACCCGCTATCGGCGAAGACGACGACGATGTTGCCGCGCTCCATGCGCTGCGCCCACTTGAGGGCCGCGTGCATCACGGCGCCGGACGAGAGCCCGACGAACAACCCTTCGCGCATCAGCACTTCCCGCGCCGCGCGGAAGGCGCTGGCGCTGCGCACCAGGATCTTGCCGTCCAGGGCCTTGAGGTCGAGTATCGGCGGCACGAAGCCATCGTCCAGGCTGCGCAGGCCCTGCAGCTGGTTCCCGGGGTGGGGTTCCGCCGCGATCAGCTGCACCTTTGGGTTCACCTCCCGCAGGCGGCGACCCACACCCATGATCGTGCCGCCCGTACCGAGTCCGCAGACGAAGGCGTCTACCTGCGGCGTCTCGCGCAGTATCTCGACGGCGGTCGTCTCATAGTGGGCGCGCGGGTTGTCCTGGTTGCAGAACTGGTCGAGCAGGTAGCAGCCCTCCCTGGCGGCGATTTCGCGCGCGACCTCGAGCGCGCTTTTGATGCCGAGCGCGGCAGGCACCCACTGGACCTCGGCGCCGTAGGCGTGCAGGGCCTGCACGACATCCGGAAACACCGTCTCCGGCACGATTGCGCGCACGCGGTGCCCGAGCCGCCGCCCTAGCATGGCGAGGGAGATGCCGGTGTTGCCCGTCGTCGCCTCGATGATGTCCTGCCCCGGCTTCAGGTCACCGCGTTCCCGCGCCCTGGCGAGCATGTAGGCGACGATGCGGTCCTTGATCGAGCCCGTCGGGTTCTGGCCTTCGAGCTTCGCGAAGACGCGCACGCCGGGCTTCGGCTCGCAGTTCTTGAGCTCGACGAGCGGCGTGTTACCGACGAGGTCCAGCACGGAGTCCATGAGACCACTGTAGGGGTGCCCGGCAAGCCCGTCGAGTGGCCGATGGAGCGCATCGGGCGCTGGTGCAGGATCGGACGCCCATGGGGTTGTAAGGGGCTGCCGCCCTGCGTGATATTCAGGCGCGATTGGCCCTTGCTCGGAACCGCAAGAGCGCGAGAGCGGTTATCGTAGCCGCCGTAGCAGCGACGACGCCTGCGACGATGACCGCAGCGCCGTTGTCGCGGTCCGCAGCCGTGTCCGTTGCCGGCGGCGACAACGCCGACAGGTCGGTAGACGGCGCGGCCGCACGCGCTTCAGCCGTCCGCAGCGCATCCTCGAAGCGGCGATCGAACTCCGGTGTCGATGCCCAGACGCGTGGCAGGGTCCCGGCGCGGCCGCTCCCCATCCCCTCCCAGATCCGGCCGCCTCGTTCTGCCGTCGGCGGCGCATAGTACATGAACGCCGGCGCGTGCCAGCTCCCCATCGAGGTGGGCGCGCTCACGTTGAGGCCGTAAGCGAAGGTGGCGCCGTCGATCAGGGCGTCCTCCAGCGGCGGACTCCCGATCGCGGCCGCGAACTCCTCCAGCGGGAACTCGCCCGGATTCAGACGGCGCGCGGGAGCGCCGTCGGGGCCGATGCGCGGATCGAGTCCGCGTCGGTAGACCGCGAGGGGGATGTTGAGTGACACGGGCGCAACGACAAGCTCCGCGAACGTCCCGGAGAAGACGTCCCACCAAGCCAGATCGAAGCCGCGACCATTAAGCGAGGCCATTACGACGCCCTTCGGCAGGACATCGACATTCGAGCGGGCGGCGTCCAGCGCCTTCTTGACGCCCGACCAACGTTCCGCGCCCTGCCAGATGGTGTCGTCGAGCTGGAGCCACGCGCCCGAGGCCGGGTTATGCACGAGCCGTGTCGCCGGATAGAGGTAGGCCAGCGGTTCGCCGCTGGCTGCCTCCGCCGCTGCCGCGAAAGGCCATGTGTCGTACAGCAGATAGGCCACGCCAGGCCACGAATCGGGCGGAGCCACCTCGAGGACATGCGGCCCCGGCATCTCCAGGTAGTCGTCCGTGTAGAAGTGCAGGGCGTGGTCGCCAAGATCGCCGCCGGTGAGGATGTAGCCGGGCGTCTTCGCCCAGACCTGCTCGGCCGGGGCGCACAAGGCTGCTACGGCGATGAGGAAGCTCCCGACTAGGGCGAGCCTGGTGTTCATCGTCACTTGCCTCCGGGCGAGATCACGGCCTTCGCGCTGTCCTCCGTCCAGTCGCACTGGCCGCCCTGGAGGCCGGTGATTTGCTCCAGCACCACGGCGCCGGACTCGAGGTCGACGACCCGCTGGCCATAGGGCCGGTCGGCGACACGGCCCGTGACGCCCTGGTACCAGTAGAGGCCGTAGCGCCCGTTGGGCGAAGTGCAGAGCAGGCCCTGCGGGTCCGGCCCGGGGATACGCGACCCATCGCGAAGGTCGACCAGCGTACTAGGTTGGAAGGGTATCTCCGTACCGGTAAGCAGGACGCGGTCGGGGCCGGCCCAGCGCAACGGCGACCAGCGGACCGGAGGCTCGATGCGGTAAAGCACGGCGCCGGTGACGGCGTCGAGCACTACGACGGCGCGCGGCTCGTCGGACACGCGGGCGCCTTCGACCGTTCGGGTCGCGGTAGCGACGATGAGGCGCCGGCCGTCCGGCGAGAACTCGAGCTGCTGCAGCCAAGCCCCTCCTTCCTCCTGCCATACGAGGCTTCGCCCGGAGCCGTCGAGGCCGATCACCTCCACGCGCAGGCTGCCGTCGCGGACGTCGCCGACGGCGATGCGGCCGGCGCTGGCGCTCACATCGACCATGCGCGTCGAAGTAGCGCGCGGGAGGACCGGCGGCGGGCCGAGGTCGAGCAGCAGGCGCTTCTCGCCCGACGCCGGGTCCCACTCCCACAGCGCCTGGTTGCTCTCGACTGCGAGCGCCTTGCCCGCCGACTGGTCGATGTACAGGGCGCCCTGAGGCCTCGTGCCGAGGGCGTCGGCGACCAGCGCGCCGGTGGGATCGACGAGCACCATCTTGGAGCCCGCGTTCGAAAGGAGGCGGCCCGGCCCCAGCCATTGCATCAGGGCCCCGAAGGGCTGCATTTCGGTGGCCGTGGCAGCTGCGAGGTCGAAGACCCAGGACAGCGACGGCCGCGGCGTCGGGGAGGGCACGGCGGTCGACAGTGGCGTCGAAGCCAGCGCGCCCGGCGCCGGCTGGCTGGAGGCTCCATCAAGCCCGTCGCGGCTGAAGAGAGGACTCGACAGCAGCAGCCACACTCCGACGACGGCCGCCGGGGCGAGGAGCGCAGCGCGGGCGAGCAGGCCAGCGAGCGGCCAGAGGCCGCGCCGCGCCTCGACGCGCTCACGCTGTTCACGCCACCAAGCGGCGAGGGCGTGGCGGTCGTCGAGGCCGGTCTCGCCCATGAGTTGGCTGACGTGCCACTTCGCGCCGTCTTGCGAAATGCCCAGCTCGCCGGCGATCTCGGCGTTCGACTTGCCCTCGAGCAGGGCATCGAGCACGCGCTCCTGCTGCGGCGTCGGCCGCCAGCGTCTCAACCAGTGAAAGCCCTCGCGCTGCCTCACGCCGCCCCGCTACCCGCCACCGGAACCTGGAACCTGAGGACCTGTGGACCTCCGAACATCCGACCCTCCAGCCGGGAGCCTACTTACCGAGGCCGCCGATGCCCCGTGGCGGCCCCTCGGCCAGCTTCAGCGCCGTGGCTTCGTCGGTGCCCCAGGAAGCGGGGGTCATCTTCAGCGCCGTAACCGGCCAACTGTATCCGTCGTCGACGCGGATCGCCGCCACGCCGAGGTCGTGCGGCTCGCGCTTGGCCACGACGAAGCGGCCGCCCGGGGACCAGAAAACGAGGCAGCCGTCGCCGAGGAAGCGCAACTCCTTCGACGAGAGCGACTCGAGCAAGTAGAGGTTGTGCTCCTTGCGGTTGAGGCTGTAAGTCGAGAGCACCATCTGCGAGCCGTCCGGCGACCACTTCATCTCCCCCGCGTACCCCTCCCGCAGATAGTACGTCAGCGGTTCGCCCGAGCCGTCCGAGAGCGCGATGTGCATCACAAAGGGCCACGCGACGGGACTGAAGGCGATGCGGCTTCCGTCCGGCGACCACGAGATCGCCAGGCTGCCCGGCGCCCGTTGCCCGGGCGGCGACGACAGCAGCCGCCCGGCGTTCGCGACCAGCTGGACAACGCCTGCCCCGTCCACCGTAAGGAGCTGCCAGCCGAGCGCGTCGTCCTGGGCGAACGCGAGCCGGCGTCCGTCGGGTGACGGCACGAAGCCGGTTAACACGGACGCGACCTTATAGATGCCGCGGACGCTGCCGTCGCGGGCGAGCCAGAGGAGCGGCGTATCCGTGGCGGCATCGAGTGTGGCGAAGACAAGGCCGCCGTCGGAGGTCCAGGCGAACGCCGTGGCTCCCGCGCCCAGCGTGGTCACGGATCGAGTGGACGGCTCGACCAACATGATGCCGCCGTCATCGTCGAGTGCGGCAAGGACTTCGCCGACGGGCGACCAGGCGGCGTCTCTTAACCCGGCGGCGAGCTCGACCGGTTGCGGCGTCTGACCTTCGGCCGGCAGCGTGGCGTCCCAGAACAAGAGCTGGCAGGGCGTGTTCCCGAGGCAGTGCCGGAAGGCCTGCCAGCGTCCGCTCGCAGAGGTGGCCGGGCGATAGGTGTTCTCCTGGGCCCTGCCCAGTTCGGCGCCGTCTGGCGTGAATCGGTACAGGAGGTTCGATGATCTCAGGACGATAACACCGTCCGCTGAGGGGTCGGGCACCACCTCATCGGGTTCGATGACCGTTACAGCAGCGGGCGCCGCGGGGTCGGGAGCGTCTCGGCGCACCGCGACATACACGCTCGCCAGGATGGCTGCGAGCGATACCAGGCTGCTGGCAAGCAGGAAGACTCTCCAGCGCATGACGGCCCTCCTCTTTAACGACGTATCGTCGTGACGGCCATTATCACAGCGCCACCGGAAATGTCACTACCCTCGGGCCGGCTGGTCTGCTGGCCGGCTGGCCGCCCAGCGCCCGCCGTTGCCTCGCTGTAGGCGCCCTTCGGAAAGGGCGCGTCAGACGCCGCCCGGCGGTGTCACCGACGGCGACGCGGGCCGGGACGCCAGCCAGGCTTCTACCTTGTCGAGCGGTACCTGCCAGTTCATGCGCGACAGGTAGGGCTTGAAGCCAAGCTCGTTGTTGATGCGGAGCATCGGGGCGTTGGACTGGGCGTTGCCCGTCCGGATGAAGCGGACCAGGGGCCGCTCGCGCAGGACCTTGTCGAGCATCGATGCCTTCAGCCACTTGCCCAGGCCGCGGTTGCGGAACTCGGGGAAGACGCCGGTGTCGCCCTGGTTGAGCTCGTAGGGCAGACCGGGCCGGTAGAGGACCTCGGTATAGCCGGCCAGGCGGCCGCTCTCTCGGTGGCGGACGTACATCGTCCAGCGCTCCCAGTTGGCGGCCCGCTCGTACGCCTCGAGTTCGCGCAGGCGCTCCGGCGTCATCGGCGAGTCCTCCATGGCGAGGTCGTCGCGTGGGGCGGTGTTCATCACCTCCATCAGGGCAACGATGGCTTCGAGCTGGTCCTCCGGCATGGCGCCTTCGACCAGCACCATCTCGAACTCCCTCTCGAGCGAGGAACCGAGCGCGAGCCAGTCCGCCAGCGCCTTCCAGTTGACCTCGTCGATGTTGAGCTGGTTGGTGTACACCGCCTGCGCGGGCGTCGCGCCCAGGGCCCGCATGAAGGCTTCGCCGCCGGGCGCGCGTGAGGTGGTCGAACCGAAGAGCATGGTCCGGCCGTCCGCCTTCGAGGCGTCGACGACCAGGCGCAGCAGGGCCGTGCCGAGCCCTCTGCGCCGCCAGGCGGGATCGACGCTGATGTACGCCCAGGCGGGCGTGGCGGTTGTACGGCGTGCGCTGCAGCGAGACGCCGCCGCTCGCCACGATCGCGCCCTCTCGCCACACGAACCACGTGCGCTGGTCTACGTAGGAGGGCAACTCGCGGTAGTTGAGCTTCGTCTCCTCGAGGGGCGTCGGAGGGTCGTCGGGCCAGGACTCCGCTGCCGTGAGGTTGTCGAACGCGTTGATCGCGACGAAGTCGGCGTCAGTGGCGGCGCCCCGGTCGAATGGTCGGATGTCGAAGCCTGGGCCGGACATGAGGCGCCTCGTGCCGAGATGTAACGAGAAGTGTAGCGGAAAGGACAAGCGACGAGGGTCGCGTAACCCGCGGCCGACTTGCCCGCCTCCGTCGGAGCCTACTCTGCACGACGGGACCGCAGGCGCAGCCGCCTCTAGCGAGAGTCGCATCTTCGGGCGCCGCCCGCTTCCCGCTCCGCTCTTCCTTGTCCCCTGTTCCGTGTTCTCTGATACTTCGACTCACGACACACCCGCTTAGGAGCACCGACCATGGACTTCCAGCTCACAGAGCAGCAGAAGCTGATCCAGGAGACCGCCCGCCGCATCGCTCGGGAGAAGGTGGCGCCGCGCGCCGCCGAGATCGACGAGAAGGAAGAGTACCCGGAGGACATCTATCAGGCCTTCAAGGAGGTCGGCCTCCTGGGGCTCTCCATTCCGCAGGAGTACGGCGGCTCCGGCGCCGGCGTGCTCGCCCTCGCCCTGGCCGTGGAGGAGGTCGCGAAGTACTGCTGCTCCTCCGGCCTCATTCTCCTGCTCTCCATGCTCTCGACCCAGCCGATCATCATTGGCGGTACGGAGGAGCAGAAGAAGCGCTGGGCCGGGGCCGTCGCCCGCGGCGAAATGCGCGCCTCCTTCTGCCTCACCGAACCCTCGACGGGCTCCGACGCCGCCAACCTGCGCACCCGCGCCGTCCGCGACGGGGATGACTACGTCCTCAATGGCGAGAAGTCCTACATCTCTGGCGGCACCGTCGCCGATTTCGTCACGCTGTTCGCGAAGACGGACCCCACCGCCGGCTCGCGCGGCATCACCGGCTTCATCATCGACGCCAAGAACACGCCCGGCTTCTCGGTCGCCCGCACGGACCGCAAGATGGGAGTGAAGGCCGTCGCGACGGCACATTTCGCCATCCAGGACGCCCGCGTCCCGGCCGAGAACGTCATCGGCGGCAGCGAGGGGCGCGGATTCAATGCGGCGATGCTCGGCCTCAACACCTGCCGCCCCGTGGTCGGCGCCCGCGGGCTCGGCCTCGCCGAAGGCGCGCTCGCCTACGCGCTCGAGTACGCGCGCAAGCGCGAGGCCTTCGGCTCACCGATCGCAGACTTGCAGGCGATCCAGTTCATGCTCGCCGACATGGCTATCGCCATCGAGGCCTCACGACTCCTCGTCTACCAGGCCGCCTGGAACGTCGACCATGGCCTCTACCAGCGCGAGCACGCCCACTACCTCTCGATCGCGAAGGCGTTCGCGACCGAGACCGCGGTCAAGGTGTCCTCGGACGCGATCCAGATACTGGGCGCGCAGGGCTACATGATGGACCACCCGCTGGAGCGGCATTACCGCGACGCGCGTCAGCTGATGATCGTGGAGGGGACGAGCCAGATCCAGCGCGTCCTGATCTCGCGCGCCCTCCTCGACCGCAACCTTGTGTACGCGTGACGCCCTTCCCGGCGGGGCTGCCCTTCGAGCTCAGAGCAGAGGCCGGACCAGAGTCCGGCCTCTGCCCCGCCACCGGGACTTCAAGGGTCCTAGCCCTTGGCGATCCAGGTCTTCCAGAGGTTCCAGTCCCCTCGCAGGTAGCCGTCCAGGCCCGTCACCTGCAGGTCCCGCACACGCCCTTTCACGACGATGAAGGTTTCGCGGTGGTACAGGGGTGCGATCGCTGCGTCCTCGAGCACGAGCCGGTGAACCTGAGCGTACAGGTCCAGATGCTTTCGCACATCGGTCTCTGACCTGGCCTTCTCCAGCAACTCGTCTACCCTGGGGTTGCTGTAGTGGTAGACGTTGAAGTTCCCGTTCGTGCCGAAGTGCTCCGGCAGCCAGTTGTCCGGGTAGGCCCAGTCCGCCGACCACCCGGACATGCTCATGTTGAAGTCGCCGCGAGTAAAGCGGGACTGGTATGTCGCCGCATCTACAAGCTCCACATTGACCTCAACGCCGAGGTTGCGGCGGAATTGCTCCTGCATGAACTGGGCGATGAGGCGGTTCGTGTCGTTCGTGCGGAGGAAGAGAGTGACCTTCGGCAGGCCTTCGCCGTTTGGATAGCCCGCAGCAGCGAGCAGCGCGCGGGCCTTCGCCGGGTCGAATTCGTATTGCTTGCCGGCCGCGGCCTCATAACCGGGCATGCCCGGCGGCAGCCAGCCGTTTGCGGCGACGCCGACGCCCTGAAGGACGCCCTCGATCAACGCGCGCCGGTCGACGGCGGTAGCGAAGGCCTGCCGCACTTTATGGTTGTCGAAGGGCTTGTCCTGGCTATTGAAAGCCAGGGCCGCCGTGCCAAGGTCGACCTGGCGCTTCAGGTCAGCATTCAGAGGAGAACCGGAGGTCGCGACCTCGCGCCGGCTGGCCGGGGGCACCGGCGCTACGTCGATCTCGCCCGCCTGGTAGGCCGCGAAAGCAGCGACCTCATCTTCGATGATGCTCAACGTGACCTTCGAGAGCAGGGCTCGGCCAAGGTGCCAGTTAGGGTTAGGTTCCAGCGCCAGGCGGGCGCCGTGTGTCCACTCCGTCAGCACGAAGGGGCCGTTACCCACGAGACTCCCGGCTTCGGTCCATGACGGCCCGCGCTCGATCACGTCCTTGCGGACCGGCGCCGAGGCCCAGAGCGCGAGCTGGTTCAGGAAGCTGGCGCTGGGCGCGGTCAGCGTGAACACCACCGTGCGCTCGTCCTTTGCGGTTACGCCCACGGCCTCGCGCAGGGCCGCAAGCTCCGCGTCCGAAGGTGCTTTCGGCGCCGACTTCGTGCCCAGCGCGGTGGAGTACTCGCGAGCGCCGGCGATGACACCGAAGTTGCCGGCGTAAGGTGAGGCCACCTTTGGGTCCAGCATGCGCTTCAGACCGAAAACCACGTCATCGGCAGTCAAGGGAGCGCCGTCGCTCCACTTGAGGTCGCGCCGCAGCCTCACGGTGTACGTCTTGCCGTCGCGGGAGATGCCGCCGTTCTCGGTCGTCGGCAGTTCGGCCGCCATGTCGGGCACGACATTGAGCCGCTCGTCGTAGCGGAAGAGGGAGCTGAAGAGCTGCTTGACCACTGAGATGTCGGTGGTGAAGTTGGCCTGGTGGGGGTCCAACGTCCTCGGCTCCGCGCCCAGGCGGAGGCGCAGGACCTGCTGGTCGGCCGGCGCCATCTCGCCGGTGCGCGCTGACTCATCGTCGCCGGTGCCGCAGGCAACGGCCAGGGTCGCCAGGGCGACGGCCGCAGCAAGCTGCCAGAAGTGGAAGCGGGCTGGCTTCATCTCGGTCTCCATCTACGGGGCCGGACGCCCTGAGGGTAAGATTCGAAGTCTTATCGGCAGGCGGCCCGACAACGTTAGAGGCGGGCAGGCTCCGGCACAGCGATACGGGATCAGCGATCGTCATTAGCCTGCGGGCCCTTTGGCCCGGACGAGAGCGGCCATTCGACCGTAGGCGCGGCCGTTGCGCTCCCTTAGGCTTAGGTCATGGATCGCGGACGTCGCTCGGTGGCTCTACTGGGTCGCGAGGATTCTCTGCGCCAGGTGCTGGCAATCGCGCTGCGCAGCGAGGGCTTCGACGTGTTCGAATCAGACCCCTCCTGTCAGCCGCTGCCGGAGGCCGACCCCGACATCGTGCTCTACCAGTACCGGCACCGTGATGGAGACTCCAGGGACACTGTGCGTGGCTGGCGTGAGGTCTATCCCCGCGCGGCGATCGTCGAGATCTCGTTCTACTCGGGTGGCACGTCCGGCGGCGAGGCAGACGTTGTCATCGAGGTGCCCCTTACTCTCGACACGCTGATGCGAGCCATTGAATCGGCGAGCTCGGGCCACGCCGTCTCCTCTTGACGGCAGGCAGTCCCGCGGCGGCTGCGACACGTCTGCCCTGGCGCTGAGACAGTCGGGCGCCTGCGGAGGCGCCTAGCCGAGGCGAGTGCCTCCGACAGTGATGCCGGACACGAGTACCGTCGGTATACCGACACCGACGGGGACGGACTGACCGTCCTTGCCGCAGGTCCAGCGGCCATCACTCAGGGCAAAGTCGTTGCCGACGGCCGCGACCTTCGTGAGCACGTCCGGGCCGTTGCCGATGAGGTTCACGTTGCGGATAGGCGCCGTTATGCGACCGTCCTCGATCATGTAGCCCTCGGTGACGCTGAAGACGAAGTCGCCGTTGCTGATGTTTACCTGCCCGCCTGAGAAGGCCACGCAGTAGACTCCCTTGCGCACCGAGCGGACGATGTCCTCCGGAGTAGACTCGCCGGCGAGCATGTAAGTGTTAGTCATGCGCGGCATGGGGTAGTGCTTGAAGGACTGCCTCCGGCCGTTCCCCGATGGCCTGGTGCCCATCGCGCGGGCGCTGATCCGGTCCTGGAGGTAGGCCTGCAGGACGCCGTTCTCGATGAGCACGTTGTAGCCGGGGGGATTGCCCTCGTCGTCGACGTTGATCGAGCCGCGGCTGTCGCTGATCGTCCCGTCGTCGACGATCGTGCATAGCGGCGACGCCACCAGTTCTCCGATCCTGTCGGAGTAGTTACTGGTCTTCTTGCGATTGAAGTCCGCCTCCAGGCCATGGCCGATGGCCTCGTGGAGCAGGATGCCTGAGTCGCCAGCGGCGAGGACGACGGGGAAAGTGCCAGCCGGCGCTTCGATGGCGGACTGCAACAGCACCGCCTGCCGGGCAGCCTCCCGCGCCAGGTCCTCCGGAGAATGCTGGTCGAAATAGGCCATGCCCATGCGCCCGCCGCCGCCCCAGCGCGCGGTCTGGCGCTGGCCATCGCGCTCGGAGAGGCAGCTGACGTTGAAGCGGACGAGCGGCTGGATGTCGCCGGCCATGCGGCCATCGCTCGTGTAGATGGCGATTGTCTTCAATTCGTCGACGATCGCCATGTCGACGCGCGCGATCGAGCGGTCGAAGGCGCGCGCGGCCTCGTCCGCCCTGCGCAGCAGCGCGACCTTGTCGGCGGGCGCGACATCGATGGTGCTGCCGGAGGGCGAGTAGTGGCTGGCCGTCTCGTAATGCACGACGTCGACCGGTTTCACTCGGTCGCCGCGGGAGGCGATCTTCGCCGCCGTCTCAGCGGCGCGCAGCATCGCAGCGCGGCTCAAGTCCTCCGTGTAGGCATATCCGACGGACTCGCCAAGGAGGACGCGGACGCCGAGGCCCTGGCTGATGCTGCGGTTCGCGCTCTTCACCGCCTGCTGCTCGAACTGGATGTTGCCGGCGTCCTTGTGCTCGAAGTAGAGCTCGGCGTATTCACCGCCGCGAGATAGCGCCGCGTCCAGAAGCGACAGCGCCACGGCCTCATCGATGCCGTAGCGCTCGCGCATGAAGGCCACACCGCCGCGTTCCTGAGCCATGCCGGCCCCTCCCGTCTCTATTGCGCTGATCATAGCGGAGCGGGCAACACAGGAGCCGGTGCGCATGCGGCAGGGTCGTCAGGCAAGGTCCAAGCCAGCACTTCGTCCCGGGTGGCCTGTACTCTGTGCGCCGCAATGGCTAGCGTGAGTACATGCTGGAAACGATCGCCACCTCCGGCGCTCCGGGGTCCTGGACGGAGATCACGGCAGTGGTCCTGCCGGAGGGCCTCGAGCCGCTGTCTGACCTGCTCGCCGCCTTCACCGGCGGGGGAGTGGCGGTCGAGCCGCCCGTACAGGCGCTGGGACCGGACGAGGGCTATACGCTCGACCCATCGGCGCCCTCCGTCCTGCGCGCCTACGCCTACGGGCCAGTCTCGCCCGCGCGACGCGCTCTCCTGCGCCGGCGGATCGCCGGCAGCGGGCTGAGACGCTGGCTTTCGCGCCCCCTGCGCTATCGGACGCTGAGCGAGCAGGACTGGGCCGAGGCCTGGAAAGCGCACTACGAGGTCGAGCACGTTGGGCGCATCGTCGTCCGTCCGGCCTGGATCGACTACGAGGCAGCACCGGGCGAGGTTGTACTCAGCCTCGACCCCGGGATGGCCTTTGGCACCGGCCAGCACCCGACAACTCGCATGTGCCTGCTGGCGATGCAGGAACTCCTGCCGCCGGAGGCCGACGTCCTCGACCTCGGCACGGGCTCCGGCATCCTTGCCATCGCCACCGTCGCCCTGGGCGCGAGGGTTTGTATCGCGGCCGACATCGAGGAGCAGGCCGTGGCGGCCGCGCGCGCCAACGCCGCGCTCAACCAGGTCGAGGACAGGGTGCGCGTGGTCCACGGGTCGCTGGAAGACCTGCCTCCGGGCGAGTTCGACTTCGTGTGCGCCAACATCAACGCCGGCACGATAGTGCGCCTGGCGCCGCGGCTCAGGGAAAAGATGCGGCCCGGGGCGGTCTTGCTCGCCAGCGGCGTGATCGCCGAACGAGAGTCCGAGGTCCGGTCCGCGCTCGAGGCCGCCGGCTTCGAAATCAGGCAGGTGCTGTCCGACGGCGACTGGCGCACCTTCGTGGCGGTCGCGCCCGCGCAGCCCTGACCGCCCCGAAGCCGGCTGACGGTCCGGCCCTGCAGCTGAAGCGGCCGACCCGCTACGGCGTTGCGGCGCCGCGGCAGCGAAGACGACGCGCGCCACTCCGCAACTGGGTTCGGACGCGATGCCTTAGAGCCCGTACTCGCGGCCGTCGAGCCAGAGCTGGCCGTCGACCTCGACGCCGCGGACCACCACCTCCCAGTGCAGGTGGGGGCCGGTCACCAGGCCCGTCGCGCCCAGGGCGCCGACCTGCTGCCCGCGCGTCACCGCCTGCCCGTCCCCGACATCGATGCGGGAGAGGTGATGGTAAGCGCTGAAGACGCCGGCGCCGTGGTCGATGATCACCGAATTGCCGCGCACCCGCAGCTCGCCGGTAAAGGCGACCCGGCCGGCGGCGCTGGCGACCACGGGCGTCCCTGGCTCCCCCACGAAGTCGTTGCCACGATGGTAGTCCGTGACCGGGCCGCGGTTGTAGCTGCGCGCTTCGCCGTAGACGCTGCTCAGGGGGCCCGCGTGCGGACGGACGAAGGGGCCGGACCAGAGGCGCTGCGCCGTGTAGCCGGCATAGATAGTGGCCCGCCGCGCGAGTTCCGCCTGCACGATGTCGGGGGCGAGGAGGCTCGAGGTCTGGGGGTCGAGGTCGATGTTCTCGACCGGGTAGTCCTTGTCGAGCACGGCCAGGCTTGCCACGAGGGTCGCGGCGCCGCCGCTGGGGAGCGTGTAGTTCACATTGACGGGATAAAGCTGAGGCTGGGCGAAGGCGCCCACGCCGAGGAGAGCCCAGGAGCGCTGGCCGCTTCGCAGCATAGGGTATTGCCTGCCCTGGAAGCTCGCCGTCGCGGAAGTAGCCGGCTCGTTGAGGACAACCATGGCGAAGCCGCCCTGCACGATCTGGGGTGGGACCAACTGGATGGGCTGCGGCGCCGTCGTCGGCGTGGGCGGCGGCGCCGTGGGCGTGGGCGGCAGCGGAGTCAGAGTCGGCAGGGGAGGCGTCGGGGTCAGCGCGGGCTCTGTAGCAACAGGCCCGGCGCCCTTGGCGGCGGAGCCGCAGGCAACGGCGGCGAGAGACGCCTTGAGCGCGAGGAAGAGCATTGCGCGGCGGGGGACGCGCGCGGCCATGGGGCTATTGTAGGTCAGGCGTCAGAGCAGCAAGCAGCGGTCAGGGAACGGCGGGGGCCAGACGCGGGCGGTCAGGGGCAGCCCGGGCGTCCGGCGGCCGGGTCTTGCCGCGCGGTCCGCGTCTCACCGGGTCTGGTGGGTCCTGCCTCGGCTTGATCGAGGACGACACGAGGCTAGCTTATCGGGCAGGAAAGGGCTCTAGGGGCCTCTGGCGCGGAGCTAGCGCGTGGGGTAGACAGCGCCGCCGTGCTCCTTCTCCAGGTGCTCTCTCAGTTCGGCGACGCCGGCACGGTAGCGCTGGAGCTTTGCCTCGAGGTCAGCCTTCATCTCGATGAGCGCGTTCACCTTGGCGCCGATGATCTGGGACTGACGCTCCGTGACCTCGATGGCCTTCACCAGGCGCGCGATGCGGGCCTCGGCATCGAGGTCCGGGCGGTACGTGGCGCGCAGCTCGGTCTTGGTCTCCTCCGCCTCGACCATTTCCTTGATCTCGGCCAGCGTGAGGCCGAGGAGGGACTGCAGGCGCTTTATCTGCTCGACGCGGCCGACGTCCTCTTCCGAGTAGAGGCGGAAACCGCCCTCCATCCGCGAAGGCGGCTTGAGCAGGCCGCGCTCCTCGTAGAAGCGCAGGGTACGCTGGGTCACGCCGGTACGGTCCGCGACCTCCCCGATCTGGAGGTACGGTTCGTTACGCGGCCGCTCCTTTTGCTCCGTAGCCATCAAGTCGATGGTAAGCAACATTTACGCTAACGTCAATGTTCGCGGCCTCGCGCGTGGGGACGACGGTCGACCGATGGGCCGGGCCAAGTCGCTGCGCCCGCCTCGACGAGAGGCTATGCTGCGCGTGCAAGTGCCCGGGCGACCCCGCGCGCCCCGCGGAGGCTGGAACCGATGACGAACTGGGACCCTGAACTGGAAGAGCTGCGGCTCAAGCGCGCTTTGAGCCGGCGCATGGGCGGCCGCGAAGGCATCGAACGGCAGCACTCGCAGGGGCGGCTCACGGTGCGAGAACGCATGGACCTCCTGCTGGACCCGGGGACGTTCGAGGAGCTCTTCACGGCCTTCGGCGAAAGTCAGTACGACGAAGAAGGCCGCCTCACGGCGTTCCGGCCCGGCAACGTAATCGCCGGCTACGGCAAGATCGACGGCCGCAGCGTCGCCGTGCGCGGCGACGACTTCACGATCCGCGGTGGGGCGAGCGACAGTGCCGCCGCCGGGAAGCGCAGCATCGAACAGATGGCAGGCGGCCAGCGCATCCCGCTTGTCCTGCTCCTGGAAGGCGCCGGGGGTAGCATATCGACTGTCGCCCAGGACTACCGGGTGGAGGGGGCGCCAGAGCGCGCCGGGCCCCAGCTACACCGGGTGCAGGACCTCGAAGGAAACCTCGTGGCCCTTGGCCCGTCCGGCGTGCCCGGGTCGATCAACGTGCCCAGGGACTGGGACGGGTCCAACATCGTGCCGATGGCCGCGAAGAACGACATCGCGACCGTCCTGGCGCGGGGCAACCTGCTGGCCCAGGTGCCGGTAGTCGCCGCAGTGCTCGGGTCCTGCGCCGGCTGGATCGCCATCGCCGCGGTCGAGAGCCATTTCAGCGTGATGCTGAAGGACACCAGCGAGCTCTTCGTGGGCGGCCCGCCCTTGATCAAGCAAGCGATGGGCATTGACATCTCCAAGCAGGAACTCGGGAACCACAAGGTCCATGCCCAGCTCACCGGCGTGGTCAACAACGTCGCCGAAAGCGAGGAGGACGCCTTCCAGCAGATACGACGCTTCCTGTCCTACCTGCCGTCGAATGTCTGGCAGTTGCCGCCCCGCCAGACACCCTCAGATGACCCTAACCGGCGCGAAGAGTCGCTGGCCACGGCCATACCGCGTGACCGCCGTCTGACCTACGACATCCGCCGCATCATCCGCGCCGTGGTCGACAAGGACTCGGCGTTCGAGATCTCGCCCCTCTTCGGCAGGTCCCTGGTGACAATGTTCGCCCGGATCGACGGCTTCCCGGTGGCGGTGATCGCGAACGACTGCAGGCAGGACGGCGGCGCGCAAACGGCGACGGCCTGCCAGAAGTTCGAGCGCTTCGTGGACCTGGCAGACACCTTCCACCTGCCCATCGTCTACCTCTGTGACGTACCGGGGTTCAACATCGGGCCGGAGTCGGAGAGAGAAGGCACGCTGCGCTGGGCGCTGCGGGCGAACATGGCCGTGCGCGAGGCGACGGTGCCGTACTGCACGGTGTTGCTGCGGCGCTTTTACGGCGTCGCCCAGGGCGGGTCCAAGCGCGGCGGCAACGGCTTCAACATCCGCTACGCCTGGCCCTCGGCCGAGTCCGGCTCCATCCCGGCCGCGGGCGGCGTGGCCGCGGCGTACCGCCGGCTCCTGCAGGAGGACCCGGAGGCGGGAGAGAAGCTGCGGGTGCAGCTGGAGGAGCGCCTGAACCGCATGGCGTCCGTGATGCGGCGCACTAACCTGGCCGACGAGATCATCGACCCGCGAGACACCCGGCCGGCGTTGGTGGACTTCGTCCGGCGCTCGCAAGCGGTCAACGCGACCCAGCTCGGCCCGAAGCTGCGCGTGGGCATGCGCCCTTAGCCCCAGGCCGCACGACCTCCCGTGCGGCGCCGCGATGCCCAGCGGCTCGGCCCGCTTAGCGTCACTCCTGATGCCTCAGGGCACTTCCACCGCCCTGCGATACGCCGGATCATGGCCAGAGGAGGCGGACCATGACCTTCCTTGCACTCATCCTCAAGAACCTCTTCCGCCAGCGCATCCGCACGGGCCTTACGGTGCTGAGCATCAGTCTCGGTATCACGACGGTGGTGACCCTGGGCGTCGTTACGAACAGCCTGAAGAGCACGGCGGGCGAGATCATCCGCTTCGGCGGAGCAGACTTCATGGTCGCGCAGGAGGGCGCCGCCGACCTCAGCTTCTCCGTGGTTGCCGAGGACGACGTCGCTGCGCTCGCTCGCGTGCCCGGCGTTGCCCGCGCCCAGCCGGCGCTCGTGCACATTACGCGGCTCGGGTCCAACCCCTTCTTCTTCATGGTCGGCCTGCGGCCCGAGGACGTGGCCGCCAGCCCGCCGGCCCTGCGCTCCGGTACGGTGCTCAGCGGCGCGCCGGACGAAGTGATGCTGGGGCACAGGGCGGCGCGAGACCTCGGCGTCGATGTCGGGGATAGCGTGACGATTGACCAGAGGGAGCTCAGGGTTGTCGGCATCTATGTGACCGGTTCCCTGTACGAAGACGGTGGCGCTTACGCGCCGCTTGCCACCGTGCAGGACATAGCGGCGAAGACGGGCGTGGTCACCGCGGTCTTCGTCACGGCCGCGCCGGGCGCCGACCCGGCAGACCTGGCAGACGAGGTCGAAGAGCGCTTCCCGAACCTCGCCACCATCGCCGACGTGTCCGAGTACGGGAAGGTGGACCAGGGCATCACCCTACTCGACGCAGCCAACCTGGCAATCTCGATCCTGGCAGTCGGTATCGGCGCCATCGGCGTCATGAACACGATGGTGATGTCCGTGTTCGAGCGGACGCGGGAGATAGGCATCCTGCGGGCGGTCGGCTGGAGCGGCAGCCGCATCCTGCGCATGGTCCTGAGCGAATCCGTCTTTCTCTGCCTGATCGCGGCGGCTGTGGGGTCGGCGGTAGCGGTCGCGGCGACCCAGGCGCTCCTCCTGGTCGATACCATCCGCAACCTGCTCGAGCCGCAGTACACGCTCTCGGTGTTCCTGCGCGCCCTGGTCGTGGCCGTGGCCGTGGCGCTGGCCGGCGCCGCCTATCCAGCATTCCGGGCGGTGCGTCTCACCCCGATGGAGGCGCTCCGCTATGAGTGATGCGCGAAGGATCGTGGAGATGCGAGGCGTGGTGAAGACGTTCGAGGACGGACGCGTTCGCGCCCTGGACGGCGTCGACCTCGAAGTCTACGCCGGGGAGTGGGTGGCCGTGGTCGGGCCTTCCGGCTGCGGAAAGTCGACGCTGCTGCACCTGATCGCTGCCCTGGACCGCCCGGACTCGGGCACGATCATCGTCAATGGCGAGGACCTCGGTAAGGAGAGGGACCTTTCTCGTCACCGCGCCCGCGAAGTGGGGCTGGTGTTCCAGTTGGACAACCTGCTGCCCACGCTGACGGCGAGCGAGAACGTGCAGGTACCAATGTTCGAGGCGGGGATCAGCGCCAGCGAACGGCAGGCCCGCGCCCTGAACCTTCTTGACCTTGTCGGCCTGGCGGACAAGGCGCACAATCGGCCGAGCCAGCTGTCAGGCGGGGAACGTCAGCGCGTTGCGATCGCCCGGGCGCTCGCGAACGAGCCTGGCATCCTCCTCGCCGACGAGCCGACGGGCCGCCTCGACTCCACAAGCGGCCGCCGCATCCTCGACCTCCTCGACGACCTGCGCCGGAAACGCGGACTCACGATCATCCTCGTAACTCACGACCCCGCGGTGGCGGCGCGAAGCGACCGCGTCGTGCGCATGCTCGACGGGCGGGTGGTGGGAGAGGAACGGCTGCAGGCGGCGCCGGGCGCGGCGGCGTCCTGAGGCGTGCGCCAGGCCTCAGCGCCGCGCTGGCCGCTCGCGGAACACGGCGTGGATTAACGGCAGGGGCGGCGGCCGTTCGGCCGCGGGCAACGCCTCGGCCTCCGCGGCCAGGCGGTCGCGGATGCGGTAGAGCACATCGCCGAAAACGGTCTCGTGATACAACCAGCGGTTCAGCCGCATGGCGCCTGGCAGGGCAGCGCCGCTGGGTTGGGCAGCGGCGGCCTCCAGGTAATACGCCTTCATGTCCTCCACCAGCAAGCGCAGGGCCGCGCGCAGTGGCACATCGCCGCCGATGGGGGCTCCGGGCGTCTCGCCCGCGGCAACGGCTGCAAGGTACGATGCGGCCTCGCCGATGCGGGAGGCGGCGAGGCCGCTGGCGCCGAAGGTCGTGCGGCGAAGTCGGCGCACCGACTCCTCGTACCAGGGCATGAGGAGCCGGACCTCAGCCTCCAGCGCCTGCTTCAGCGAGGCGGCCGCGTCCGCGTGCGCCTGCAATGGAGGCAGGGGCAGGACGCAGCTCCAGCCGTCCTCCTGCGCCGTCGCATCGGTCGGGGAGTCGAACGGGTAGTCCTCCAGCACCGGCCCTGACGCGCATTCGAAGAGGCGCAGGAGGGCGCGCAGGACACCCAGTTGGAAGTCGCGCTGGTTCGGTGGTCCAAAGGGGCGCCCGAAGGGAAAGGAGACCCAGAGGGCGCGCGGCGGGTGGATGAACTCGGTGTGCTCACGCACGAGGCTGATCCCGGCAGTAGGGACGCCTTCGGCCTCGATGTAGTGTGCGAGCCCGCCGACGGCGCGCGTGCAGTTGGGTCAGACGGGTACGAGCACGGCGCCTGTGACGGCGTCGCGGCGCAACAATCCGCCTACCTGGCGGCCGGCGTCTTCCAGGCGCGTGGGGTCGGTCGCGCCCATGAAGGAGTAGTGCCAGGCGGCTACGGAGCCGATCTCGCCGCGCCGCGCAAGCTCCTTGAGGAGGTCGAGGGGAAAGACGACTTTGACGTCTTGCTGGAAGCCGGTGCGGTCGAAGTTGACGCTGCCGTGGCTCATGACGAGGCTGGCCGCATCGACCTCCCCGGGGATGATGCGGTAGTCTGTCGCGCCGCCGCTGAATCGGGCGTCCTCCTTCCGGTGCAGTCCGGCGGTGCTCACGATGGCGACGCGCATCTCACGCAAGGGCGGGGCAGGAGCCCAGGGCGTCGACTCGAAGGCGGGCAGCGGCAGGCGCCGGTAGGCGTCCGCAAGCTCGGGCGGCAGGTCGCTCAGCCTCACCATCGCAGCCCCGCTACTATAACGGCATTTCGGGCCAGGCCACCGCCTCGTTCAGGGGGATGCCAGTTGTCTAGTCCACCACGAAAGGAGGCAGGTGTCCGGCATCCGACGAACGAGTACAGAAAAATTGCTCCCTCTCAATCCCCTGTGCTATCCTGCGATGCGTGCCTATGACCTAGTGGTTCGGCGGAACGGTCCGCAGGCAGAAGTCGACAGGCACTAATCCAGGCCATCTGGTGGCTGCGGCGAGGCTCCAAGGGGAAAAGCGAGCCCGCCGGTTCCTTCGCAGGAAGGATGCCCCTCCTCCTCTCCCAGGACGGACGGGGAACGCTACTGGGGGCCTTTTATCGCGCCCATTTTCGGGCGTGTCCCTGAGGAGGGGGCAACCTTATCGGCAGGAGCCCGGCCGCAGACCAAGGCCAGGCCGGGCACAAGGTCGCCTGGGGCGGCAACAAGGAAAGGGGTGAGCTATGCACTTGACTGTTGACGGCTTCGGTGGGGACCGGGAGCTGTTGAGCAACGAGTCGTTGGTGCGCTCGCTCCTCGACCGGCTCCCCGGCGAGATCAACATGACCAAGATCACCGAGCCTCACGTCTTTCGCTATGTGGGCGACAAGGCGGAGGACTGGGGCATCTCGGGTTTCGTCCTGATCGCCGAAAGTCACATCGCCGTCCACACGTTCCCGGAGCGGGGCCTGATCTGGGCCGACGTCTTTTCGTGCAAGGCCTTCGACGGCGACGGCGCCGTGATCAGCCTCGCCCAGGCATTCAAGCTGGACTCGGTCAGGGTCGAGACGCACGAGCGCGGCCTGGAGTATCCGCACAGCATCGCCGAGGCGAAGCCCGTGGCGATGTATGAGCGGCGGCTTGTGACCGGCGCGCTGGTCGGCGCCGACTCCCACTAGGACCAGACGCGGCCGGTCGCGCCCCGCGCATCCCCGGCCGCTCCGTCCCCGCAGCCGCACGTCCAGGAGTCTGACATGTCAGAGTTCTTGCACACTCACGTCCGTCCCTTCGAGGTCCGGCCGGGGCAGACACCTTCGCAGCTCATGCACGGGCTGCACGGCACTTCCTTCCAGGCCCGCAACCTCGGCACCGCCACGCGCATCTGGAAGCGCATGATGGAGGACGAGATCACCATCTTCCTCGGCATCGCCGGGGCGATGGTCCCCGCCGGCATGCGCAACGTGATCCGGTTCCTCATCGAGAACCGGATGGTCGACGTCATCGTGAGCACGGGCGCGAACATGTTCCACGATGTCTACGAGACTCTCGGCAAGCCTCACTGGCAGACGGTGCCGGGAGGGCACGACATTGACCTCGGCAAGCACCGCATCAACCGCTTCTACGACGTCCTCGCGCCGGAGAGCGACTTCGCCGACGCCGAAGAGTTCGTCGTCGCCTTCGCGCAGACGCTGGAGGAGAACAAGCCGATCTCTACGCGCGAGTACTTCCGCCGTCTGGGCGAGGCCCTGATCCCGATGGCGAGCGAGGACGGCATCCTGACTGCCGCGGCAAAGCACGGCGTGCCGATCTACAGCCCTGCCCTCGGCGACAGCGTCCACGGCCTCGCCATCGCCACCGGGCGCGTGCGCAGCGGCCACCGCCTGGTGTTCGACATCATCGGCGACGTGCTCGAGACGTCGCACCTGGCGCTGACGGCGAAGGGTACGGGCGTGATTTACATCGGCGGCGGGACGCCGAAGAACTTCATCCAGCAGGCAGAGGTGGCGGCCTACATCTACGCCCGCGAGCTTCCCGGCCACAAGTACGGCATCCAGGTGACGATGGACCAGCCACAATGGGGCGGGCTCTCCGGCTGCACCTTCGAAGAAGCCCAGTCCTGGCGCAAGATCGCCCCGGATGCCGACTTCGTGACCGTGAACGTCGAGGCCTCCGTCGCGGTGCCGCTGATCGTGAGCGCGCTGGCGGACGAACTGGGTGAGAAGCTGCGCGACCGCAAGCTCCCCGAGCTGGACTTTGGCAGCAGCACCCGCGGCGAACGGTAGACGTTATTATACTGTTGGCCGTAAAAGTATAGTAACTGCGAGAACTAATAAAGGGAGCTTTGGTAGCTTGAACCGTAAGGCCTTTGCGGCACCAGCGGGTCGTCTAGTCTGGACCCCTGGCGGTTACTGGGCGTTTGTGCCGGAGCGCTTGAGCCGGCAAACTTCGCTGGATCCCGACGTCATCTATCTCCTTTCGGAGGCTGATCGCCACCTGGGCGAACTTGCGGGAATGGCAAGGGTGCTGCCGAACCCGCAACTGCTGATTGCGCCGCTAAGCCAGCGCGAGGCCGTGCTGTCCTCCAGAATCGAAGGCACTCAGGCCTCGCTCTCAGACCTCGCTGTATTCGAAGCTGCCGGCCGCGCGATCCCGGGTCTGAGCTCGGACGTGGTGGAGGTGCTGAACTACAGGCGTGCAATGTCCTTCGGCCTGGAGCGTCTCGCGGAACTCCCACTTAGCCTGCGGCTCGTGAGAGAGCTGCATGCCCATCTGATGAGCGGCGTACGTGGACAGGAAAAGGCGCCGGGAGAGTTCCGGAGCTCACAGAATTGGATCGGGTCGCCCGGCAGCAGTCTGGAAGAAGCCACCTATGTACCGCCACCACACACGGAGATGCATGACTGCCTGGCTGACTGGGAGCGCTTCCTGCACGAGGAGACCGTTACTCCGCCGCTCATTCGTTGTGCCCAGATGCACTATCAATTTGAAGCAATACACCCGTTCCTGGATGGAAACGGTAGAGTGGGCCGGCTGCTGATAACACTCTTCCTGTGCACCCTCGGCAGGCTCCCGAGCCCCGCCCTCTACCTCAGCCCGTACTTCGAGCGTCACCGCACCGAGTACTACGACCACCTGCAAGCAGTAAGCGAGCGCAGCGAGTGGCAGAACTGGTTCAGATTCTTCGCCAGGGGCGTCATAATACAGTCCCGTGACGCCCTTGCCCGCTTCGACCGATTACTCAAGCTCTACGAGGACTCGCGTCGCCAGTTGCTATCGTTTAGGGCCGCACCCTCGGTGCTTCGGTTACTGGAAGCTCTCTTCACCAGTCCCGCGGTTACCGTAGCATCCGCGGCTGCCACGTTGGGCGTGACGCCGGTAAGCGCCACTCACGCCATCGACACCCTTATCGAGCGTGGGATCCTTCAGGAGATAACTGGGCGCCGAAGGGATCGCGTGTTCTTGGCGCGGACCATACTGCGAGCCATTGAAGATCCGACCGAGGTCGAACGAGAAGACGCTAATGGGCCTACGCTATTTAAGCCAGGAGCCTCCCCCTAAAGGAGTGCGGCCCGGTATGAAGGCGCGGTTTATTTTCGTCGAACCTGACGCGCTAACCTGCTGACCCGCTAAAGTGCTGATCTGCTGACATGCCAATCCACGCCTGCCGCACCACTCGCATCTACTGCCTCGAGGACTGCCCGCCGGGGCGGCGCACCAAGCCCGAGAACCGCCTCTCCTTCCCCTCACGCGCCGAGGCTGAGGCCGCGGGCTTTCGCGCCTGTCGAGTCTGCCGCCCGGACGTCTACGAGGGGACCTGGCAGCCGAAGGCATCGCGGGCTGCGGTCCAGGGCCCGGGCCACCTGGCGAAGTAGCCTCCCAGGCGAAGTGGCGATGGCCGAGCCAGCGCAATCCGCGCGCGCTCGTGACGGGCGGCAACCCAAGCCAAGCCACGTCTCCGGCGTTCTCGCACCACGGAGGTAGAAGGCCAGCTTCGCTTCTGGCAGGTGTCTACGCCGACCCCATGGCGCTCCTGACCTGTGGCCCCTTCAGTCGATAATCGAATAAGAGAACGGATGTACAGCAAGCCAGCACCTCACCTCGGGGGCCTCTTGCTCCTGGCCGTCTTGCTCTCGCTCGCGTGCGAGGGCACGAGTCCCGTTAGGACTTCATCGGACACTGGAACGCCTGCCGCTACCTCACCCGCACCGCCAGCGGTTGCGCCGGCACCGACGGCAACGACGACGCCCGGCCGGCAGCCCGCGCGCGTCCTCAGGGTCGTGGACGGCGACACGATCGACGTGCAGCTCGACGGCGCGACCGTGCGCGTGCGCTACATCGGCATTGACGCGCCCGAGACGGTCGACCCCAGACGGCCGGTGGGCTGCTTCGGGGCGGAGGCATCGGCCCGCAACCGGGCGCTGGTCGAGGGCAGGCAGGTCGAGCTGGAGAAGGACGTGAGCGAGGCGGACAGCTTCGGCAGGCTGCTGCGCTACGTCTACGTCGACGGGGCCATGGTCAACGAGACGCTAGTGCGGGAAGGCTACGCCCAGGTCGCCACCTTCCCGCCGGACGTGAAGTACGTGGACCGCTTCCTGGCGGCGCAGAGGGAGGCGCGGGAGGCGAACCGTGGCCTCTGGGGCGCCTGCGTGGCGGCCACACCCACCCTGGCGCCCGGCGGCAGCGCTTGCCCCCAGGGCTGTGCGGTGCCGCCGCGCGGCTGCGTCATCAAGGGCAACATCAGCCAGGGCACGGGCGAAAAGATCTACCACGTGCCCGGCGGCGAGTTCTACGACCAGACGGTCATCGACCCGGCCCGCGGCGAGCGCTGGTTCTGCACCGAGGCCGAGGCCGTTGCCAATGGCTGGCGCAAGAGCCTGCGGTAGCGTTCAGCTTCCCTGCCACCAGGCGAAGTAGCGATCCCAGGGGATGTACCCATAGAAGCCAAACCAGAGCGCCGGGTCTTGAGCGGAGCGCGGCCACGAGAGGTCCGTGACTTTGACGGGAGTGCCGTCAGTGACGGGCAGCAGCCAGAGCGAAGCCACGTCCTCGGCGTTGTCGATGCGGGCGAAGAGCAGGCAGGAGCCATCGCGCGACCACAGGGGCCGCTCGTCGCGGTAGGCCGGGTCGTCCGTCAGCTGCCGCTTGTTGGCCCCGTCTGCGTCCATGACCCAGATGCGCCGCTGGCCCGCACCCTGCCTCGCGTCGTCGCCACCGCCGACTGGCCCTATGTCAGGCCCCGCGACGTAGGCCACCTGGCGCCCATCCGGTGACCACTCGGGCGAGAAGGCAGCGGTGTCGGTGCCCGTGAGAAAGGTCACAGCTCCGCTGGCCGTATCGACGACAGCGATGCGTTTGCGGGTCCATGTCTCGCGGCCAAACCCCTCTGTGAGGGCGAGTGCAGTCCTGGAGGCGAACTGACCTATCAGTTCGTCGCGGGTCAACGCCACGACGCCGAGCCTGCGTGGCGCACCACCGCCGACAGAAATGGCGTAAAGGGGCAGGCCATCAGCCGCGATGGACGCAGAGAACTGAGGATTCAATGAAGAGAGGATCGACGACCCGTCCGGCGTCCAGCGGAGCACCCCGACCTGCCCGCTCTCGGGCCCGGCATAGGCATCGTTCGCGTACAGCAGCTGCGCATTCGTCCCGTCGGCGTTCGCCACCCACAGGCTCGATAGGCGGCTATACGGCTCCTGTGAGCGGTTCAACGGTCCGTCAGCCGCGTACGCCAGCTTGGCGCCGTCCGGGCTCCAGTAGGGGCCTCGGATCGTCGTGCCAGCGGCAGCGCCAGGGAGCAAGGCCCGGATGCTGATGGTGCGAAGCAAGGCGCCGGTCGGCGCCTCAAGCCTGAAGCCGCCGGCGGGGTCGACGCAGGCGAGCTCGTCGGCGACCGGCGACCAGGCGACGCAGCCCGGTGCGGCGCGCCGGCGGCCGCCGTCCGCTCTGACCACGGTTTCGCCAGCGAGTAGCCACTCCCCGGACGGCGACCAGCGCGGGTAGGACATCTGCCCGTTGGTCGTGAGACGCACGGGCCTTCCGCCCGGGAGAGACATGACCCAAAGGTCGCCGTTCCGGATATAGGCGAGCTTGCCGAGACTGCCAGGTTCGCCGGTCGGGCCTGACTCCTGTGGGCCAAGGTCCAGGAGCAGCGCCAGGGCGAGCAAGAGTGCCGCGCCAACTACAACCAGGGCGCCAGCACCGGCCGCCACCTTCGCCGCCGCGCCGGGCGTTGCCTTCCTGAAGAGCAGAGTCAAGGGCGCCAGCGCGCCGAGTCGACGAGCCTCTCGCTCTGGCGTCCAGGCGGCGGCTTGTTCCCGGCTCGAAACGCCGAGCTTCGTGATGATCTCTGACACGTGGTACTTGGCGCCGTCGAGCGTGAGGCCGAGGCGGCGGGCAATCTGCTCATTGGTCAGCCCCTGCCGCAGCAACTCCAGCACTTGCCACTGACGCGGCGTGAGGATGTCAGGGTGTCTTGGGCGCCCGCGTCTCATCGCGGATCAATGTACCCGCGTGGGCTGCGAATTACTCTACCCGGACTGGCTTACCACCTCCTGGTGCTAGGCAGGATCGCCGCGAGAGTGGCTGCCGGCGGCCTGCCGGCTACGGCGCCGGCGCCTCCGCCGCAGATCGGGCCCGGACGCCGATGGTGCGGGCGTCGCGCCACCACTCACCCTCTGCGATTACCTCCGGCCGCTGCTGCCGAGAGGCGAGGTCGCTCAGCGGCGTCCCTGTCTGGGGGTGAATCAACCGCGGGTCGAGGTCGAGGAGCGGGAAGAGCACGAACGCCCGCTCGCCGAGCCGCGGGTGCGGCACCGTCAGCGCCTCGCTCTCGAGCACTAGGTCGCCGTAGAGGGCGATGTCGATGTCTATGGGCCGAGGGGCCCAGCGTGGAGCGGGGCGCCGGCCGATCATGTGCTCGACCCGCTTGGCGTGCGCCAGCAGGAGGTCCGCGCCCAGGCCGGTGACGACGCGGCAGGCAGCGTTGTAAAAGTCCGGCTGGTCGGAGCCGTCAGCCGGCGGCGATTGGTACAGCCGCGACACCGCCTCGACCCGCACGAGTGGACCCAGCATTCGCAGCGCCAGCGCGATGTTAGCCGCGCGGTTGCCGAGGTTGGAGCCGAGGGACAGGTAGATGCCGGCCATGGTGCAGAGTGCAGAGTAACCATCGCGGCGTGCAGGCGGAAGCCGCCCTCGTCCGTGCGCCATGCGCGCCTACGCCCGCCAGCCTCGGACGATGGCGTCGGCCATGCGCGCGACCTCCACCATCTCGGCGACATCGTGGACGCGCACGATGTCGGCGCCGTTGGCGATGGCAAGGGCAACGGTGGCTGCGGTCCCAAACAGGCGTCCCTCGACAGGCTTGTCGAGCACCGCGCCGATGGTGGACTTGCGGGACGTGCCCACGAGCAGGGGCAGACCGAGGTCGCGCAGCTCACCCAGACGCCGTAGCATCTCCAGGTTCTGTTCCGGACTCCAGCCGAAGCCGAACCCGGGGTCGGCGATCAATTTCTCGCGCGCCAACCCCGAACGCCCGGCGATGTGCAGGCTCTCCTTTAGCCCGCGGCGGATGTCACCGATCACGTCCTCGAACTCCCGCCCGCGCTGGTTATGCATCACCACCGCCGGCACCCCGCGCTGGGCGGCGAGCACTGCCAGCGCCGGGTCGTGGCGAAAACCCCAGATGTCGTTGAGCAGCGAGGCGCCGGCGTCGAGCGCCGCCTCCGCGACCTCGCGCCGGTAGGTGTCGATGCTGACAGGCAGGCCGACGCGCTTCACGATGCGCTCGATCGCCGGCACGACGCGCCGGATCTCCTGGGCGGCGCTGATCTCCTCGAACCCCGGGCGGGTGGACTGGCCGCCTACGTCCAGCAAGTCCGCCCCCTCTTCCGCGAAGCGCTCCGCCTGGCGCAGCGCATCCTCGGCGCGCGCCAGGCCATCGCCGGAAAAAGACTCGGGCGAGACGTTGATTATGCCCATGACGTACGTCCGCGCACCCCACACGAAGGTGCGGCCGCCAATCTCCAGGCTCCGGGGCGCGTCTGAGGTCATGGAAACAGGATAGAGAACAGGGAGCACTTCTCCGCTATCCTCAGGCCATGGTCTTCGAACGAATGCCGGCCGACCCCGCCTTCGCGGGCATACCGACCTTCCTGAAGTTGCCACACGTGGCCAGCGCCGAGCAGCTCGCGGCGGAGAGGCCGGATGTCGTGGTCGTCGGTGCGCCCTTCGATATGGCAGTCGTGAACCGGCCAGGCGCCAGGTACGGGCCACGAGCGATCCGCCAGGCGTCAAACCTGGGCCGGGCCGTCTACCACCTCGAGCTCGAGGTGCAGCCGACTCGCGTCCTGCGTGCATTCGACTACGGCGATGCCGCCATCGTGCCTTCGAGCATAGAGCGCTCGCACGAGGCGATCCGTCAGAAGGTCGCGGAGGTGGCCGCGCTTGGCGCCGTGCCTGTCGTCCTCGGCGGCGACCACTCGATCACGCTGCCGGCCGCGACGGCCGTCGCGGACGCGGTCGGACGCGGGAAAGTCGGCATCGTCCACTTCGACGCCCACGCTGACACGGCGAACGACAGTTGGGGCGTCCTGCTCGCCCACGGCACGCCGATGCGGCGGCTGATCGAGAGCGGCGCGGTGCCCGGGCCGAATTTCGTGCAGGTGGGCCTGCGCGGCTACTGGCCGCCGCCAGACGTGTTCGAGTGGATGCGGGCCCAGGGCATGCGCTGGCACTTCATGCACGAGATCGAAGCCCGCGGCTTCGACACCGTCCTCCAGGAGGCGATCGAACAGGCGCTGGACGGCCCGGAGGCGATCTACCTCTCGCTTGACATCGACGTCCTCGACCCCGCCTTCGCGCCGGGCACCGGCACGCCCGAGCCGGGCGGCCTGACGTCGGTGCAGCTGCTGCGCGCGGTGCGCCGGATCGTGGAGCGCGTGCGGCTGGTGGGCATGGACGTGGTCGAGGTCGCGCCGGCATACGACGGGCCCGGACAGATTACGGCCGAGGTGGCGCACCGGCTGGTGCTGGAGGCGCTCAGCGCCCTGGCCAGGAAGGCTTCCCCGAAGCCGAGCGACGCGAGCCCGTAGGGTCGCGAAAGTCTGCTGACGCCCGCTGTCAGTGGACCCCTCTCCCCCGCTATCGGTGCCAGAATATATGTGCTAGCCTGGGCCTCCCGCTAAAGAAGCAAAGGAGGTTCGAGATGGTAAGGGCAAAACCGGACAACTATCACACGCTAACGCCCTTCTTCCAGCTAAGGGGCGCCGACAGGTTCCTCGACTTCGTGAAGGACAGCTTCGGCGCCGAAGTCACGGAGCTCGTGCGCGCGCCGGACGGCTCCGTAATGCACGCCGAGTTCCGCATCGGCGATTCCATGGCCATGCTGGGTGAAGGCGACCCGAAGCCCCTGGCCCTGTACGTCTACATCGACGATGTGGACGGCGTGTACCAGAAGGCGCTGGCCGCCGGCGGCAGGTCGTCCCAGGAGCCGCGGGACCAGTTCTGGGGCGACCGCCAGGCAGCGGTGCTCGACGCCTGGGACAACATGTGGTTCATCGCGACTCACACGGAGGACGTGTCGCCGGAGGAGCTACAGCGCCGCATGGCCGCCGCCGCGCCGGCCGGATAGGCCGCGGCAGGAGGACTCCGGCGGCGAGTGCGGGTGCTACACTGCGTAGCACCCGCACTTGTTTCGGGAGGACGCATGCGCTACCGGATGCTCGGCCGCAGCCAGCTGATGACGTCGGAGGTCGGCTTCGGCGGCTGGGCGATCGGCGGCGGCTGGGGCCCGGTCGACGACGACACCTCCATCGCCGCGATACGCAAGGCAATCGACGCTGGCGTCAGCTTCATCGACACGGCCGACGTTTACGGCGAGGGCCACGGCGAAGAAGTGATCGGCAAGGCCCTCGAGGGCAACGCCAGGCACCGCGCCGTCATCGCCACCAAGGCAGGCCTGAAGGCCCCTTCAGGCCACGACTTCAGCCCGGCGCACATCGAGAAGGCCCTGGAGGGGTCGCTGCGGCGCCTGGGCACCGACTGGGTCGATGTCCTGCAACTGCACAACCCGACCCGGGCGGCGCTGGAGGACCCGGAGCTCTGGGAGACCCTGAAGCGCCTCAAAGCGGAGGGGAAGATCCGCGCCTATGGCGCCAGCGTCCGTTCGCCCCGCGAGGCCGTCCTTGCTATAGAGAACGGCGACGTGGACACCGTGCAGGTGGTCTTCAACGTGATCGACCAGGAGGCGCGCGAGCTCTTCGAGACGGCGCGCGCCCACAGGGTGGGCGTCATCGCTCGGGTGCCGCTCGCCTCCGGCTTCCTCACGGGGAAGTACTCCCACGACCACAAGTTCCACCGCACCGACTGGCGCGCCCGCCTGGGGCCGGCCCGCCGCCGGCAGATGCTGCGCCGGGCCGAGGCGCTCGACCCTGTCGCCCGCGGCGTCGGGTCGAGCAAGGCGCAGGCGGCGCTGGCCTTCGTCCTCTCCTACCGCGACGTCGCCGTCACGATCCCTGGCGTGAAGACGCCGGAGCAAGCGGAAGAGAACGCCGCTTCGTCCGACGTCGCGCCGCTGCCGGCCGAACTCCTGCGCTACCTCGAGCAAGCTTACGAGGAGACCGAGGCGCCGACGCTCAGCGCCGCGGCAAGCGAGGCCTAGCGGTGGCCGAGATCAGCCTCGCCATCCTCGTGTTCGGCGTCCTCCTCGTCGCTGACCCAGAGCGCCTCCAGCAACTGCTGGACCGCGTGCGCGACGTCATCAACTGGCTGGCCGAATAGCGCCGCCTTCGCCGGTCACCACTGCATGATTCGGCGCCCGATGGGCGCGGGGCGCCGCCCGTAGCGCGCCCAGCAGCGTGACAAGCCCCCGTCGAGGGAGAAGTCGCGGGCGCGGGCTTGGAAATTTCCTGCAATTTTGCAGTCCAGCTACTTGACAACGCGAACGCCTGTTCTAGACAATGGCGCCACGGTTAGAACATGTGTACTTAGGAGCAAGGGACATGGCACAGCGACGCCGCCTCATCTACCGCCCAAGCGGACCCCGTTGCCCTGACTGCGGCGGCCCCGTCGTCCACGGCGAGGGTTGCTTCCGCTGCCCGATCTGTGGATTCACGCGCTGTAGCTAGCCCCGCATCGGGGTGGACCTAGCCCACCCACCCCGCCCTCCGGAGCGGTGGCCTGCCGGACGCGCCAGCGTTTGACAGGCCACCGCTTTCGCTTATGATCCCTTCGGTGCGACCTTTCCATAACGCTCGCCAGCCCTCGCCCCTGGGTCGCGCCGGCAACCCACGATGACCCACCCCGCCACCTTAGAGGAGCCCGTTACGCCGGCAGCCAGCGACGCCGCGGACCGAGAGCGGCCGACCGTCGCCATCCTGACGCTGGGCTGCAAGCTGAACCTGGCTGACTCCGAGAGCATGGCGCGCCGCATGCGGGACGCCGGCTGGTCCGTGACCGAGAAGGCCCGGGGGGCAGATGCCGTGGTGGTGAACACCTGCTCCGTTACCCACGTGGCGGACGCCAAGGCGCGGCACCTCGTCCGCCTGGCGCGCCGCGAAGCCGCGCCTGGCGCTGCTATTGCCGTGACGGGCTGCATGCTCGAGACCGCTAGCCCCGAGGCCATCGGCGCCCTCGGCGCGGACCTGGCCTTCCGGCAACCTCAGCAGGAGGCACTGACGGCGGCGCTCGTCGCGACGCGGTCACCGACTATCGTCACGCCGGCCCCCACGCGCCCCTTCCGCACCCGCGCCTTCGTCTCCGCCCAGGAAGGCTGCAATGACGTCTGTGCCTTCTGCATCGTGCCCAAGACGCGTGGTCGCGAACGGGCGAAGAGCGCGACGGAGGTCGTCGCCCAGGTGCTCGCGCGTGAAGCCGAAGGCGTCCAGGAGGTCGTGATCACGGGGACGCAGCTCGGAGCCTGGGGACGGGGCCGGGCGGCGGCCGCGGGAGAAGCGGATCGTGGCCTCTATCCATTGCTGAAGGCGCTTCTCGAAGGGACTCGCGTGCCGCGGATCCGTTTGTCCTCCGTGCAACCTCAGGACCTTTCGCCCGAGACCATCGACCTCTGGCGGGACCCGCGCTTGTGCCGGCACTTCCACCTGGCGCTGCAGAGCGGCAGCGACGCCGTGTTGCGCCGGATGCGACGGCGCTACACGGCAGCGCAGTACCGCGCGGCCGTCGAGTCCCTCCGCGCGGCTATCCCCGGCGTTGCCATCACGACCGACGTGATCGCCGGCTTTCCGGGCGAGACCGATGCCGAGTTCGAAGAGACGTACGAGTTTTGCCGCGAACTGGCCTTCGCCGGCATACACGTGTTCCCCTACTCCCCGCGCCTTGGTACGGTCGCAGCGAAGATGACTGACCAGGTGCCCGAACCCGTGAAGAAGGAGCGAGTGCGCCGGCTCTTAGCGCTGGGGGAGGAGATGGCGGTGGCCTTTCGGTCTGCCTACGCCGGCAGGAGGGTTGAGGTGCTCTGGGAGTCCTCCCGGGAGACGGAAGCCGGCCGCACCTGGGAGGGCCTTACGGACACCTATGTGCGCGTATTCGCCGCCTCCGAAGCTGATCTGGAGAACCGGATCACGCCTGTCATGGTCACGCGCGTGGTCGAGGGCGGGGTGGAGGGACAGCTGTGAATCTCGTCAACCGCATCGTCGTCACGCTCCTGCTGCTCGCCCTGATTGCCGGCGCGGTCGCCGTCGTCGTCCTGGCCTGGGCAATGCCCGAGGACTCGATCGCGGGGCTGAGGGACGCCGTCGACTGGCTGGAAGAGAACAATGAAGACCTGCAGAAGGCGCTGCTCACGACTATCGCCTCCCTCGTTGCCCTCCTGGCCTTCACGGCGCTGGTGTTCGAGTTCGTGCCTTCGTCCGGCCCGGGCGTGAAGGTAACCGACGTCCAGGCCGGCGAGGCCATCCTGACCACCGCCGCCATCGGCCAGCGCATCGAGGAAGAGGTACGCGGAGTGGCGAACGTCTCCGACGTGCGCGCCGCCGTCAAGCCAAAGCGCAAGGGCGTCGAGCTTGCCCTCGAACTCCACGTGGACCCGCACGCCAATCTGGCGCAGGTGACGAATGAGTCCCTCGCCGCTGCCCGGCGCGTGCTGAACGACAGGCTGCACGTGGCGCTCCTGGACCCGCCCCGAGTCCGCCTTCACTACCGCGAGCTGAGACTGCAACGGCCGGACATGCGACCGGATGCAGCGCCTCCGCCGGCACCGCCGCCACCGGCCGAGGTAACGTCATCGCCGGGACCCGCCGTTGCGGCGCCAGATGGCTCCGGCGACCCGAGGCCCGATAGCGGATGAAGCGCCTACCTCGCCTCGACCGCGATAGCCTTCCCCTGGTCCTCGAGGGCATCCTCTTCGTGGCTGACGCGCCCGTAGATACGGCCTCGCTGGCCAGGGTCCTGCGACGGCCTCGGGAGGACGTAGAGGCAGCGCTCGCGGACCTGGAGTCGCACTACGAACGCCGCGGGCTCCGCCTGCAGCGCAGCAACGGCCTGGTACAGATGGTGTCGGCACCGGAAGCGGGACCGTACATAGAGCGCTTTTTGGGCGAGGAGAACAAGCAGCGCCTCTCGGGCGCCGCCCTGGAGTGCCTGGCGATTATCGCCTATCGTCAGCCGGTAACGAGGGCTGGGGTGGAGGCGGTGCGCGGCGTGAACTCGGACGGCGCCATCGCCTCCCTGATAGCGCGCGGCCTCATCGAGGAGGTGGGCCGGGCGCCGGGTCCGGGGCGACCCGCGCTGCTGGGGACGACCATGAAGTTCCTCGAGCACTTCGGCCTCAAGGATCCCTCGGACCTGCCGCCGCTGCCCGAGCAGCCATCACCGCCGAACGCGCAGCCGCGCCTGACGGACGCGCGAGGGTCCGGCCGGGCATGACCATCGGCCTCTGCCGGCTAACGCTGCGCCTGCCGGAGAACGGCTCGCTCAAGGGCAAGCGCCAGGTAGTGAAGTCCCTGCAGCAGCGCCTGCATAACAAGTTCAACGTCAGCGTGGCCGAGGTCGAGCACAACGATGCCTGGCAACTGGCCGGGCTCGCCATTTGCTGCGTCTCCAACAGCTCCGCCCACGCCAACGAGGTGCTATCGAAGGCGCTGGACTTCGTACACAGCCTGCGGCTGGACGCCGAGGTCATCGAAGAGGAGATCGAGCTGATCCAGGACTGAGGCGGCCTATTCGGGGCCGCGGCTGACGCGCAAGGTGACCGAGAGGTCAGCGGTAGCCTTCGTATTGGCGGCCGGCGTCTGGGAGAGCACCATTCCCCGCGGCGCCGTCTTGTCGGGCACGGCGATGACCACGTAGTCGATCTGCTGGTCGCGCAGCACGGCGAGGGCGCTGGCCTCGTCGGCGCCGACGAAGTTCGGCACCAGCCCGGCCTGGACGGAGATCGGCCGGCCCTGGAACTGTCCGGAAGCGGGTGTGGCAGCGAGGGGTGGCTGGATCACCTGGGGGTTGCTTACGACCGTGCCCTGGGGCAGGCGCGGCGTGTTGTCGATGACGCCGGCATCGCTGCCGGTCGAAAACAGGAGCAGGCCCGCACCGATCAAAAAGATGCCCACGAACGCCGCGATCACCCAGTTCATGCTGATGGAGTTGCCCACGGGCCGGCTGATCGCGGGCAGCGGCGTTATATCGACGGTGAGTTCCTGGTTGGGAAAGACGCGGATGAGTTCCTCCGGATTGAGGCCCAGGTAGCGGGAATAAGTGCGCAGAAAGCCGCGCGCGTACACGGGCGCCGGAAAGACGGAGAAGTCCTCGTTTTCCAGGGCCTGGAGGTAGCGCTTCGAAACGTGAGTGTCGCGCTCGGCGTCTTCGAGCGTTATCGCCCGCGCCCGCCGGGCGCGCGACAGGGTATTGCCGAGTTCAGCCATATGTTACGGCGGGGTGAACCCACTATAGGCAAGGCCTCGCAAGACCGTCAAACAGGATCGCCGTATCAGCTTTCGAGAGAAGCGGCCTGATGCCCCCGGGGCACGGGGGCAGCGCGCACGCCGCCCCTGCCTTGCTTGCGCCTTGGCGCGCGCCGTGTGACACTCTTTGTGCCCCGCGAAAATCTACTCAAAGATATACACAGGTATAGATAGATTTTCGCGATTTAATCATCTCCTCGGGAGCAGCAAGATGCACCTCAGATGGCCTCTTTTGATCGCACTGCCCTTCGTCGGGCTGACCCTCGCCTGCGGCTCGGGCGGCGATGAAGAGCGGGCGACCTCCTCTCCCACCGCCGTGACCCGAAAAGTCGATGTGTCGAAGGACGACCTCGGCCGTACCGTCGCCGTCCCGGCCTCGCCGCAGCGTATTGTCGCCATGAGCCCCTCCGTCGTCGAACTGCTCTTCGCCGTGGGCGTGACGCCGGTCGGGCGTCCGTCGTCGGCGGACTATCCGGAAGCCGCGAAGGCCGTGCCCCACTTTGGCACCAGCTACCAACCCAACTACGAAGAGATCGCCGCGATGAAGCCGGACCTCATCATCGCCGACGCGGTCATTCACAAGGACACGGTGGCCGACCTCGCTCGCCTTGGCGCGCCCGTCTGGGCCGTGCGCGTCAACTCCTTCGATGACGTGACGGCTGGCCTGCGAAAGGTCGGCGCCCTCACGGGGCGCCAGGAGGCGGCCGAACGCGAGGCAAAGAAGCTGGAGGACCAGCTTGCCGGCATACTGGCGAAGAAGCCCGCCACCTCGCCCTCTGTGATCGTCGTGGTCGCCGGCGGCCCGACGCAGCTCTTTGCCGGCCTCAATGACTCCTACGTCGGCGACATCCTGAAGCGCCTCGGCGCGCGCAACGTCCTCTCGAACGAGCCCGAGACCTTCCGGCTGCCGGGGTTCAGCGACTACAGCATCGAGCGGATCGTCGAGAAGAACCCGGACGTGATAATCGCCATCAGTCCGGGCCGTCCGAACATCACCACTCAGGCAATGTCGGCCAGTCCCGTATACGGCAGCCTCAAAGCCGTGAAGGAGGGCCGCGTGCACGAGGTCGACCCGGTCATCTACCTGCAGGCAGCGGGTCCGCGAGTGAGCCTGATTCTCGATGAGCTTGCTAGAATCCTCTATCCAGACGTTTTCAAGGCCAGCTGACCGGCGCGTCTTCGTCCCCTTCGCCGCCCTGGTGGCGGTGATGGCGGCGATCGTTGTCGGTATCGCGGTGGGGCCGGTGTACATTGGCCCCGGCACCGTCCTGAAGGCGCTCTTCGGTACGGCCTCGGCGACCACGGAGATCATCGTCGAAGACATCCGCCTGCCGCGGGTGCTGGTCGGCGCGATGGTTGGCGCCAATCTGGCAATGTCCGGCGCCATCCTCCAGGGCGTCACCCGCAACCCGCTGGCAGACCCTCACGTATTCGGGATCTCCTCCGGCGCCGGCGCTATCGCGGTGGCCGGCATCATTTTCTTTCCGGAAGTGCCCTTCTACCAGGTGCAGATGGTGTCCTTCTTTGGCGGCCTTGCCGCCGGAGGGCTGGCATACGCCATGGCCTGGCGGGGCGGCGTTTCGCCGGCGCGGCTCGCGCTCGCTGGCATCGCCGTCACTTCCATGCTGACGGCCGTCATCTCAGCCATGCTCGTGACCTCCCAGCTCTCGGCCCAGATCGGCCTGCGATGGCTCATCGGCGGCCTCCTGGGGCGCAACTGGGAGGACTTCTGGCTCCTGCTGCCCTATTTCGTGGGAGGAAGCGCCGTCGCGATGGCGATGGCCCGCCAGCTCAACGTCATCGCTCTCGGCGACGAGGTCGCGACGAGCCTGGGCCAGCACGTCGAGCGCACGCGCCTGGCCCTCACCGCGATAGCGGCGCTGCTGGCCAGCAGCGCCGTAAGCGTCGCGGGCCTGATCGGGTTCGTGGGCCTGATCATCCCTCACTGGGGCCGGCTGCTGCTCGGGAACGACTACCGCTTCCTCATCCCAACGTCGGCGCTCTTCGGCGCCTGTTTGCTCATCTTCGCCGACACCGCCGCGCGCACGGCCTTCGACCCGCGTGAGCTTCCGGTGGGCGTCCTCACGGCTGTGCTCGGAGGCCCCGTGTTCGTCTACCTCGTCCGGAGGCGAGCATGAAGCTGCGCGCCGACAGCATCGACGCCGGTTACGACGGAAGGCTGGTCCTGCGCGGCCTCGACATCGACATCGCCGAGGGCGAGATAGTGACCCTGGTGGGGCCGAACGGCTCCGGAAAGTCGACGATACTGCGCGCCCTCGCCCGGGTCCTCAAACCCAGGGCCGGCGCAGTCCTGCTCGATGGCAAAGCGATCTCCTCGCTTTCGACCCGCGAGGTGGCGCGCGAGTTGGCCCTGCTGCCCCAGGGCCCGACGCTCGCCAACGACATGACGGTCGAGGAACTGGTGTGGATGGGACGCAGCCCGCACCAGGGCCTCCTTGGCGTGCCCACGCGAAGTGACCGCGAAGCGGTGGCCTGGGCGATGAAGGAGACCGCGGTCATCGACCTGAGGCGCCGCGGCATGTCGACGCTCTCCGGCGGCGAAAAGCAGCGTGTCTGGATAGCGATGGCGCTGGCCCAGCAGCCGCGCGTCCTCCTTCTCGATGAACCCACGACGTTCCTCGACCTGAGCCACCAGATCGAGGTCCTGGACCTCGTGCGATACCTGAACAGGGAGCACGGGATTACGGTGGTGATGGTCCTGCACGACCTCAACCAGGCCGCGCGCTACGCCGGCAGGGTGGTGGTCGTGAACGACGGGCATGTCGACTGTGAGGGGCCGCCGGGCGTCGTACTGACCTCGGACACCCTGCGCCGGGTCTTCGGAGTCGATGCAGAGGTGATCTCCGGGCCAGGCGGCATCGAGATGGTGATCGTCCCCCTCGGCCGCGTGGCGCCAGCGGCCCAGGCGCAAGTGGCTCCCCTCTAACCGGGGAACTCGCGCCGTCGCCACCCCGCCAATCAGCCGACCAACCGGCCGAGGTTGCCTGCGGTCCTGGCATTTGTTAAGGTCGAAGCCGCTAAGAAGCGACAAGGACGTGTTTACGAACGACTACCAGTCTGAACGGGTGAACGTCGAGCGCAGCGCGGTCCGTAGCGTTACGGCCGCGAACGCCCAGGTTGACCGCTCGATGGTCCAGCGCCTCACCTCGGACGCGCTCTCGGCGAACCAGAGCGTGATCGGCATCGCCAACGCGTCCACGATCGAGCTGAAAGGGAGCAGCGCCGGCGTTGCCGCGGCGGACTACGTCCGCATCGAAGACGGCCGTGTCTTCCTGCTGCTCGCGCCCCGCGTGAACGGTAACCTCCAGGCCGTGCTCACAATCCCGGCCGCCTTCGCTTTCGGCGCCGGGTATTACATAGCCCGAAGGCTGCTGGGCGCGGCCTTCAGCCGCAAAGACAGCTAACCTAACTTTCGGAGAGGACTCTCATGGCCCGTAAGGAGCTGACACTTGAACCGCGCACGGTGACCGGCAAGAAGGTCGCGCGGCTGCGCCGGGCCGGCATCTTGCCCGGGAACATCTTCGGGCGCCACCTGCAATCCGTCGCGGTCCAGGTCGAAACGTCGGCCCTCATCAAGCTATTGAGGGCGTCCACGAAAAATGAGGTCATCGACCTCAAGCTCGCGGGCGAGCGCACGCCGCGGCCAGCTATCGTCCAGCACCTGAGCCGCGACCCCCTGGACGGGAGTCCGCTACACGCCGACTTCTACCAGGTCTCGCTGCGGGAAAAGATGCGCGCGGACGTGCCACTGGTACTCGTGGGCAGCTCCGAGGCCGTTTCGACCTACAACGGCGTCCTCACCCAGCAGACGGACGTGCTGCACATCGAGGCGTTGCCGCTCGACATCCCCGCTCATATCGAGGTCGACATTTCGAAGCTGAAGGAGCTCGACAGTTCCATCCATGTTTCTGACCTCAATGTGCCACCGACCGTAACGGTCCTGACGCCACCGGATGTCGTGGTCGCTCAGGTGACAGCGCCGCGCGTCGAGGAAGTCGAGGAGGTCGAGGAGGCGCCAGAGGAGGCACCGGAAGCCGTGGAAGAAGCAGCGCCGTCGGCGGAGGAGAAGCCCGGCGAGGAATAGCCTTGAGCCTCGGCCACACAACAGGGACCTGCCTTAGCGGCAGGTCCCTTGCATTTCTGGTGCGCAGACCCGGCCAAGGGCGGCCTCCGCACCGGCGGGGCGGCTGCAGCAGGCGCGCTGGCCGCGATGGGCCGCGCACCCGTCATAGTCATCATCGGCTCGTGGGCCTCGAGCTTTTGCTGTTCCCCGGACTTACGTGCTCGAACGGCCATAAATCCGTGTAAACACGCAGGCATTTGGTCGACCGGGCAGTCAAAATCTGGCAGAGTCCAGGGCACGACCGCCTTGAGTACAAGTTCAGGAGGGGATCGAAATGTACGGGACTGTTGCTAGATTCACGCTCAAACCCGGCATGGAGGCGAAGCTCACCGAGGAGATGAAGTCCTACGAGAGCCTGAACATCGACGGGCACATCTCGACGACCGTCTACCGGATGGACGACAACCCGAACGAGTTCTACATGGCCGTGATCTTCCGCGACAAGGCGTCCTACCAGAAGAACGCGGACGACCCGGAGCAGGACAAGCGCTACCAGCGCCTCCGGGCCCTGCTCGCCGCGGACCCGGAGTGGCACGACGGCGAGATCATCTACAGCGGCAAGTAGTCGCGCCTAGGGACGCCGGTCGAGCAGGCGCGGCAGCGCCCGCCGGCGCAGCCGCAGCTCTGCCGGCGTCGGCGCCGGGTACTCGACCCGCGGGTGGTAAACGGCGCGCAGCGTCTCCTTGAAGGACTGCGCCAGGGTGCGGATGTCGCGCAGCGTGAGGTCGGATTCGTCCAGCTGGCCCTCGGCCAGGCGCTCGGCGAAGACCTCGTCTACCAGCTCGCTGATCCGCTCCGGCGTATGTTGCGCGCTTGCCCGCACCACCGCCTCGCAGGAGTCGGCGAGCATCGTGATCGCTGTCTCGCGCGACTGGGGCCGTGGACCCGGATAGCGGAACTCGGCCGGCGAGACCATCGGGTCGGCTTCTGCCGCCTTGCGGTAGAAGTAGGAGACTAACCGCGTGCCGTGGTGCTCCGGTATGAACGCGGCAACGCGCGCCGGCAGGCCGTACTGGCGCGCCAGCGCAAGCCCGTCCGTGACGTGATCGATTATGATGCGGGCGCTGTCGGCCGGCTCGAGGGCGTCGTGCGGGTTGCCCTCACCGAACTGGTTCTCGACGAAGAAACCCGGGCGCATGAGCTTGCCGATGTCGTGGTAGTAGCTGCCCACGCGCGCCAGCAGCGGATCGGCGCCGATAACGTAAGCGCCCTTCTCCGCCAGGTTCGCGACGATCACGCTGTGCTGGAAAGTAGCCGGAGCCTCCTCCTGCATCCTGCGCATGAGCGGCTGGCTGAGCTGCGACATCTCCAGGAGCTGCAGGCGGGTGGTGATGCCGAACACGGAGCCAAGGGTCACGAAGATACCCGCTGAGAGAAAAGCGCTGATGCCGCCATTCGCGAAGCTCGCGAGGATCATCCAGGCGAAGTCATTCGTCTCCCGGTTCGGGTCGATTAGCCAGGATGCGGCGAGCACGGACAAGGTGGCGATGCCGACGGAAAGCCCGCCCAGCAGGTAGTGACTGAAGCGCTCGGCGCTGCGGATCGCGAGCACGCCCGCGACGCCGCCGAACCCGAAAGCCAGGGCCAGCCGAGCGAGGTCGACGGTGCCAACCAACCCGACGACCGTCAGGTCCGAAAGGTACACGGCCGAAAAGCTGGCGAGCGAAGCGATGCCTATCGCCACCACGAGCGCGAGCTCGACACCCACGGCCCCCGCGACAACCATTGGCGCCGCCGCGACCGGCAAGAGGAAGGCGAGGAAGTGGCGGCTGTCATCCGGCAGGATGAGGGGCAGATAGAACTTCATCGCGAACACGGGGCCGACGAGCGCCAGCCCGACAGCGAGCAGCTGGCGGTAGTTGAACAACACCCTGGGCCTCAGCGCCCTGATGGCAGCGACCGTCCCGACCGCCGAGAGGACCGACATCAGGGCAATCCCGCCGAGGAGGTCCGGGTCCCAACGCTGGCTCAGCAGCCCGGCCTGGAGCAGCGCCTCCCGCGCCTCGGCCGTAACGGGGGTGTCTTTCTCGACGATGGGCTGGTTCTTGGCGAAGGTGACCCGCACGGTCGCCACGCTCGCCCGGGCCGCCTGGCGTTGAGCCTCCGTCCGCGCCTGGTCGACCGCCAGGTTGGGCGCGATCAGCGGCCGCACGATCTCCGAAATGAGCGTCGCCTCCTCGCGGTCGAATCCCGGGTCTACGTACGTGACCGCCCGCTCGCGCATGTCCGAGATCTGGGACGGCGGCAGCGACTGGTCGAGGATGGTGCCGAGCGTGCGCCGCGCCTCCCCCTGCACGCGCTGCCACTCCTGAGGCGTCATGGTGAGCAGCAGCGTTGCGCTGCGCTGCGAGAGGCTCAGGTTCTCGATCCGGCTCAAGGCCGTAGCCTTGGCTGCCTGGTTTAGCTGCGCATCGTCCCTGACCGCCGAAATTCGGGCGAGGAGATTGCTCATCGCCGTCTGCTGGGTAACGGCAACCGAGGGGTCGTAGATCAGGGACTCCGGGACGGCGGCCGCCGCCTCATCGCGTCGTTTTTCCGTGAGCGCCTGGCTGGCGAAAGAGATGTCCCGCGGCGCATGGACGGTCCGAAAGGCGATGTCACCTTCTTTCAGGTTCACGCTGCCGGCCGTCACGGGCAGGAGCGCGGCGAAGAGGGCCAGGGCCAGCAGCGTCGTCGCTACGAGGGTTATCGTGTTCGAAGGAGTGCGCTCGTTCGGCATGGCGTAGCCGCCTACAGTCCATCATATCCGCTGCCGGGGCGGCCCGATGGCGGGGCCGCGCCCAGCCGATGCGCTGGACGTAGTCGTAACCCGGGTGCAGGTCCGGAATGCGGTGTTTTCGGGAGCTTTCTCGCGACCTCTTGGAAGTCCGCCGCCTTTCAGGCGCCGCCGAGGAGCTCTGTCACCACCGCGTTGACCTCGGCTCCATCGGCCTTGCCACGGAGCTGGGCCATGAGGACCGGCATCACCTTGCCCTTGTCGCGCGGGCCGCTGGCACCTACCTGCTCGATGATCTTGCGCGCCTCGGCGACGATCTCCTCGCGCGAGAGTTGTTGGGGGAGGTAGCCCATGAGCACGTCGATCTCCGCCTGCTCCCTGTCGACGAGGTCCTGGCGGTTTCCCTTGCGGAACTCCTCGATGCTCTCCCGCCGCTGCTTGACCTCTCGCGCCAACACAGCCATGACGCCGGCGTCATCAAGTGGGCCGCCGGCGGCGATCTCGGCGTTGTGCACCGCGGAGAGGGCCATGCGGAGGGTGCTCTTGCGCGTCTCGTCGCGGGCGCGCAGGGCCTCACGGAGATCGCGGTTCATCGTCTCTTTGATGCTCATATCGCTTCGCCGCCTGCTCGCCAGCGGGGCGCGAGCACGACTTCAGGTGCAGCAGGGCTGCCTGTGTGGAATTCGGGCGGGGTCTTTGCGGTCAGGAGGAGGACTTGCGGCTCTTGCGGCGCTTGGCAGCGGCCTTCTTCTTCCTCTTTACGCTGGGCTTCTCGTAGTGTTCGCGGCGCCGCGCTTCAGCGAGTATCCCGTCTTGCTGGACCTTCTTGGTGAACCGCTTGAGCGCGGACTCGAAGGACTCATGTTCTCCAACGATTACTTCAGCCAATAACGCTTCCTCCTTCGCCCCGTGGGATCGGACTGAACCAGAAAAAGTGTAGGGTCAGCGCGCGAGAGGCGTCAAACGAAGACTGTGCGGGCATCGTGGGCCTGTCCCGCTGAAGTGGCCGGTGAATCTGTGCGGGCGGACCGCTCGGGTGATCCTGTCACAGAAGGCTTAACAGGCGCCGAGAACGACCAGGGCGCGCTCTCAAGGTGTCCGGACGGAAAACACTACTTCCGACTTCAACCCCTCATGCTCGAGGCGGGTTTCGTACGCCCTGGGCGCCTGGTCGATCGAGAACGTGTGCGACACGATCTGGCGAAGGTCAGGGAGCGAGGGCAGTAGCTCCAGCGTCCTCCGGTACTGGTCGATGGTGGCGTTCTGGGAGCCGGTCAGGACCAGCTCGTTGTAGTGGATGACGTTGGGGTCAAGGTTGACGATGGTCTGGGGCGGGAACCCGGCGAAGAGGCCGATGTAGCCCTGACGGCGTACGGCCCCGAGAGTGGAAGCGACCGCCGGCCCCACGCCAGCGGTCACGACCGCCACGTCGGCGCCCTTGCCGTCAGTCAGCTCCTTGACCCGCGCCCCGAGGTCCTGGGAGGCCGGGTCAATCGTGTCGACAGCGCCGAGCTTGCGAGCCCAGGCCCGGCGCCCTTCCTCCGGCTCGCTGGCGATGACCACGGCGCCGAGCCGGCGTGCCAGCACCAGGTGGAGCAGGCCCATGGGGCCGGCGCCGATGAGGAGCAGCGTGGTGCCTCCGCCCACGCCGAGCAGCTCGAGCGAGTTGAGGACGCAGGCCGCCGGCTCCAGCAAGGAGGCCTGCTCCAGGGGAAGGCCCGCGGGCAAGGGAAAGACGTGCCCCAGGCGCACGATCGGCGCCGGTACGAGGACGTACTCGGCGAGCCCGCCGTTTTCGTCATAGCCCAGGGTGACCCGCTGCGGACAGCGGTTTCTCTTGCCCACGCGACAGAACTCGCACACCCCGCAGGCGATGATGGGACAGAGCGCTACCGCCTGCCCGGCCTGGAGCCCCGTCACGCCCTGACCAATGGCAGCAATCGTGCCGGAGATCTCGTGCCCGGGAATGACGCCGGGACGGGCGTACTTTTCGCCCTTGAAGACACGGACGTCCGAGTGACAGAGGCCGGTAGCGCCGGTGCGCAGGAGGACCTCACCCGCTCCGGGCTCGGGGTCGGGGACATCGAGGACGGCTAGCTCACCCGGTCCCTTGAAGACGCAGGCCTTCATGCGCCGCCTAGCTGGTCTTCTTCGCCCGCGGAGTCCTGGTCTTGGTCTCGGCCTTAGGCTCGGCCTTGGGCCGTCGCGGCGGCGCCTTCTTCGCCGGGCTCTCCTCCGCCTTGGGAGCGGACGCGGTAGCGCCACGGCGCGGCGCCGGCTGCTCAGAGGCGGCGGCAGGCGATGTAGCCGCGGCGGCGACCGCGTTGGCTGTCGCGAGGTTGAAGCGCTTCAGCAGGCGCGACTTGCTGCGCGCGGCGGCGTTCGGGTGGAGCACGCCCTTTTGCGCTGCACGGTCAAGCCCGCTGATCGCCTGCCGGACGTAGCTTTCGGCGTTGGCGACATCGGCGGCAATGTACGCGATCGCCTTCCCTACGAGGGTCCTGGTCTTGCTCTTGATCGAGCGGTTTCTCTGTCGGCGCTTGAGCGACTGGCGCAGGCGCTTTCGGGCGGATATGCCTTTCCGGCTCGGCTTCGGCAAGGGGGTCTCCTTAAGGGGATGCCCGCTCGGGCGGACAGGGTATCTGGATCGTAACTGACCGGCCTCCGTCTGTCCACCGGATGACAGGCCGTCGCGGCGATTGTCCATGTGATTTTGCTCGAACGCCTATGCGGATGTCCTTAACCGCGACAAGCCGTATCATGCCGGTAGTGGAGATCACATGGCTTGGACAGAACTGTTTCCGCCTGCGTGGGCGGGAGGCGGTCGCGCTGACGGACCCGTGCCCGCCGTCGACCGGTTTCAAGATCGGCAAGGTCGGCGCCGATGTCGTGACCATTAGTCACGACGGCGCCGAGTCCAACTACAGACAAGCAGTCCAGGGCGAGGCCAAGTTCGTCTCAGCCCCCGGCGAATACGAGATCGCCAGCATCCTGATTACAGGCGTACGCACCCGCCGAGATAAGAAGGACGGCCAGGTACGGAACGTCGCCTTCGTCCTCGATATCGATGACATCCGCGTCTGTCACCTCGGGCTGGTCAGCCAGGTCCCACACGCCGACGATGTCGAACAGTTGGTCGGCTGCGATGTCCTCCTTGTTCCGGTGGGCGGCGGCGGCGCCCTCAACGCCCGCGCCGCCGCCGAAGCCGTAAGCCTGCTGGAGCCAAAGATCGTCATCCCCATGCGCTTCAAGACGGCGGGCGCCACCGGTGACCTGGAAGGAGTCGACCGTTTCCTGAAGGAGATCGGCGCCGAATCCAGGGCGCCGGAAGCGCGCCTCAACGTCACAAAGAGCAGCCTCCCTGCAGACACCACTGTCGTGGTCCTGGAGCCTCGCGGCTAAGTACCACGTCATCGCCGCGCCGAGGATCCTCCCTGGAGTTGCGCCTGCGACCACCCATGCCGGGCATGACACTGGCTGCCCCTAAGGCAGCCTTCCTCCACGCCTCCGGCACCGGACTCCCGACGCCGGACATGTGGAACCGGGTAACTAGTTATTGACAACGCATTACGGTCGCCCTAGGCTTGATACCTGAACTCAATAGCGCACGGCGTCGAAGGGTAGTAGTAGGGGATCGCCTCGGGCGATCAGCGAGCCGGGACGGTGGAAGCCGGCAGCCTTAGCGCCCCGAACTCGACCCGGAGCCCACCGGCTGAATCCGAGTAGGCCAGTGCGGGTAAGCCCGATACAGCGAACGAGGTGCCCTTTCGACAATCACGAAGGGGAACCAGGGTGGTACCGTCCCGTCTCCCCGGGGTCCCTGGAGAGGCGGTTTTCTTTTGATGCGGCCCGTTGGGCAAACTTAACGAGAGGCAACGTCAGGCAAGTGACGACGATGAGCCGAAACGCAGCGCTGGAGGCCGATAAGGTCTCGGTCGATGCTATGCAGCTTCGCCGAGACCGGGCGGTAATCGCTCGCGTGGTCGGCTCGGGCGCGGCCGGACCCAGGTCGCGGCTACTGAGCCTCCTCCTTACTTAGCCCCGTCCCCCGAAGCCCATCGGGGACCGCAACGGGGCGCACCTCAGAATCTCAGTCAGTCGAAATCGGCTGTCCGTCCTAAGGAGGACGTATGAAGCTCACTGGCGCGCAAATAGTCATGGAATGCCTCCAGCGCGAGGGCGTGGAGGTCGTCTTCGGCTATCCGGGCGGGGCCAACCTGCCCATGTACGACACCCTCAAGGACTATCCCAACATCCGCCACGTCCTCGTCCGGCACGAGCAGGCAGCGGCCCACGCCGCTGACGCTTACGCTCGCGTCACGGGCAAGGCCGGAGTCGCCTGGGCGACCTCAGGCCCCGGCGCCACGAACCTGGTGACCGGGATCGCTAACGCCTGGATGGACTCGGTGCCCCTGGTCTGCATTACCGGCTCCGTCGTCACCTGGCTCATCGGCCGGGACGGCTTCCAGGAGGCCGACATCACAGGGATCACCATCCCCATCACCAAGCACAACACTCTCGTCCTCAATGTGGAGGACATCGCCCCGGCGATCCGTGAGGCCTTCTATATCGCCACGACAGGCCGCCCCGGTCCGGTGCTCGTCGACATCCCGCGCGACATCCAGCAACAGGTGTGCGAGTTCATCTACCCGGAGACGGTGGAATTGCGCGGCTACCAGCCCGTGACGAAGGGTAACGCCCGCCAGGTGAAGCGCGCTGCCCAGCTCATCGCGGAGGCGCAGCGGCCGCTGATCCTGGCCGGCCACGGCGTCAACATCGCCCGCGCCCACGAAGAGCTGCGCGAGTTCGCCGAAAAGACGCAGATACCGGTGATCACCACTCTTCTCGGGCTCGGCGGCTTCCCCGGGACGCACGAGCTCTTCATGGGCATGCCGGGCATGCACGGCATGTACTGGAACAACATCGCCATCGGCGAAGCAGACCTCATTATCGGCATCGGCATGCGCTTCGACGACCGGGTCACGGGCAAGCTCACCGAGTTCGCACCGAACGCGAAGATCATCCACGTGGACATCGACCCGGCCGAGATCGGCAAGAACGTCCCCACCGCCGTGCCCATCGTCGGCGACGTAAAGGAGGTGCTGGGCCAGCTCAACCGTGAGGTCTCCCCCGCCCGCCACGACGAGTGGATCGGTTGGTTCCGCCGCATGCAGAAGGAGCACCCTTCGATCCTGATCCCGGAGGTCGACAAGCTCCTCCCCCAGTACGTGATCAAGTCCATCTACGACGCATCCGGGGCCGACGCCTACTACGTCACCGGCGTGGGACAACACCAGATGTGGGCGGCGCAGTACTTCTGGGTGGACAAGCCCAACGGCTTCATCACCTCCGGCGGGCTCGGGACCATGGGCTTCGAGGTGCCCGCGGCCATGGGCGTTCAGTTCGCCGCGCCGAAGGAGACTGTGTGGTCGATCTGCGGCGATGGCGGGTTCCAGATGACCTCTCAGGAGCTCGCGACAATCGTCGAGTACGAACTGCCGGTGAAGTTCGCGATCATCAACAACGGCTACCTGGGAATGGTGCGTCAGTGGCAGGAGATGTTCTACAAGAACAACCTCTCCGCGGTGCGCATGTACCAGCCGGACTTCGTCAAGCTGGCGGAGGCTTACGGCATGACGGCACTGCGAGTGACTGACAAAGCGCAGGTCCGGGGCGCCATCGACGCGGCGCTCAACCACCCCGGCCCGGTGCTGATCGACTTCCAGGTCGAAGAGTACGAAAACACCTACCCGATGGTGCCGCCGGCGACCGCGCTCAAGGACACGGTGGATTCACCCTACACCTACGAGGACATCCGGCCGCGAGAGCGCGAGCGGGCGGGCTCGCGATAGGCCTCGAGGGCAAGGAGAGAGCACATGCCGAAGTCTGAACACCACACAATCGTCGCCCTCGTCGAGGACAAGCCGGGCGTCCTGAACCGCATCGCCTCCAAGTGGCGGCAGCGCGGCTTCAACATCGAGTCCCTGGCCGTGGGCCATTCCGAGACCCCGGGGCTGTCGCGCATGACCTTCACCGTCGACGGCGCCCGCCACGACATCGAGCAGGTCACGAAGCAGCTCTACAAGGTGATCGAGGTCGTGAAAATCGCCGACATCACCTCAGAGGACATCGTCGCCCGTGAGTTGGCGCTGATCAAGGTCGCCGCCGGCCCGCAAAACCGCGGCGAGATTATCGAGATCGCCACCCTGTTCCGGGCCAACATCGTCGATGTGTCGGCCGACTCGTTGATCGTCGAGGTGACCGGCACCGAGGACAAGATCGAGAAGATCTGCGAGCTGCTGCAGCCGTACGGCATCAGAGAGCTCGTGCGCACGGGCCGGGTGGCCATGGGCCGCGGCGGCGGCTCCAGCGTCAGCGTCAACGGTTCCGGCCGCCTCTCCGCCGGCACGCACGGCCGCTATCGCAGCGCCGGCGAGGGCAAACCTCAGGTAGGGAGCCTGCTCTAGCCGTGAGCGGTCAGGCGAACGTCGAGCCGAGGGTATACCGGGCAGGCCTGGCCCTCCGTGAGGGAAGCGTCGAGGCCGTTGTGTTCGACCTGCCGGGGTGTCAATGCGTGGCTTCGGACCGGGAGGAAGCGCTCAACTTGCTGCCCGTGGTCATTGCCGAGCACCTGGCCTGGCTAGACCAGCACGGTGACGTCACGCGCGACGCCTTCCCCTTTCAGCTCGACGTGGTGGAGGAGGTCGAAGTCGACGCGCTCACCGACATCGCCGACGGCGAGTTCTGCTTCGACGATGACAGGCGACCCACCACGCGCGAGGAGGTCGAGACGGCCCTGCGGCACATGTCCTACGCCCGCGCTGACCTCCTGGCCGCGGTACGCCACCTGCCCGATCTGGTGCTGGACTGGGTACCACCGACCGGCGCGGTCGAGGTGGACAGGTGGGCGCCGGCTGTGCGGAGCGTGCGCGGTATCCTCGACCACATCGCCGGCGCGGACGGGTACTACGTCCGGAACGTTGGCTCCGCGCCCTGGGCCGGGCCTGCAGGCCCGCAGCCCGGCGGCCTCTTCGAGATGAGAGAGCGCGTCGTCCAGCGGTTGCGCACGCTGAGCGAAGCAGACCTTGCTGCCGAGTACAGGAAGCGGCAGCCGTGGCAGGCTGCGGGCTTCGAGCACTGGACAGCGCGAAAGGCGCTGCGCCGGATCATCTCGCACGAGCGCTTCCACACCAGGGAGATCGAACAGCGACTGGCCTGGTTGCTGATCGGTGCGCCGAAGCTTGCCCGGGTCGCCACCGGGAGCAGGGCATGAGGCAGCGAGAGTTCCATACCCTCAGACTCCGACGGCCCTCGCCCCGAAGAGGGCGGAGGGCCTCCAGACGTGACTTCCACGCTATTGCCCGATTACGGGTGCCAGGAGGTGAGGGATGGACAAGGTATTGATTTTCGACACATCGCTGCGCGACGGCGAGCAGTCGCCGGGCGTGGCGTTCAACGTGCGCGACAAGCTCGAGATCGCGCAGCAGCTCGAGCGCCTGGGGGTGGACATCATTGAGGCCGGCTTCCCCGCCAGTTCGCCCGGCGATATGGAAGCCGTGAAGGAAGTCGCGAAGGTCATCAAGACCTCGCGGCTGGCGGGGTTGGCCCGCGCGGTCAAGAACGACGTAGACGCCTGCTGGGAAGCCATCAAGGACGCGAAGTACCCGCGTATCCACGTCTTCCTCTCGTCGTCGGACATCCACTTGATGCACCAGCTCGTGAAGGACCGCGAGACCGTGCTCGAGATGGCCCGCACGATGGTGGCCAGGGCGAAAGGCTACACCGAGGACGTGGAGTTTAGCCCCATGGACTCGACGCGCTCGGAGCGAGAGTACGTCTACCGGATGCTGGAGCAGTGCATCGATGCCGGCGCGACGACCGTGAACATACCCGATACTGTCGGCTACACGACGCCGGAGGAGTTCAAGGAGTTCATCGAGGGCATCCTGGCCAACGTGAAGAACATCCACCGGGCGACGATTTCGGTGCACTGCCACAACGACCTTGGCCTCGCGGTCGCGAACAGCCTCGCGGCGGTAAAAGCCGGCGCCCGCCAGGTCGAGACCTGCATGAACGGCATCGGCGAGCGCGCGGGAAACGCCGCCCTCGAGGAAGTCGTGATGGCTATCAAGACGCGCGCCGACTTCTTCAACGTCGAAACCAACGTCAATACACGCGAGCTGTACCGGACTTCGCGCCTGGTGTCAGACCTGACAGGGATGGTGGTGCAGCCAAACAAGGCCATCGTGGGCGCGAATGCTTTCCGGCACCAGTCCGGTATCCATCAGGACGGAATCCTGAAGATGCGCGAGACTTACGAGATCATGGATGCGCGGGAGATCGGCTGGCCGACCGGCGGCGGCGAGATCGTTCTGGGGAAGCTATCGGGCCGCCACGGCTTCAAGGCCCGCCTGGACGAGCTCGGCTATGAGCTGACGTCGGACGAGTTCGAGCGCGCCTTCGCCGCTTTCAAGGAGCTAGCCGACAAGAAGGCCGAGATCGATGACCGCGACATCGAAGCCATCGTAGGCGAGGAGCGGCGCGAAGAGGACAACGTCTTCAGGCTCGACCTGCTGCAGGTGAGCTGCGGAACCCAATTGGTTCCCACCGCCACCGTACGCCTGGCGACGCCTGACGGCAGGACGCTGGTCCAGACCGCAACCGGCACCGGGCCTGTAGACGCTACCTATCGGGCGATTAACGCGCTCGCCGGGGTAGAGAACGAGCTCACGGAGTTCTCCGTCAAGAGCGTCACCGAAGGCATCGATGCTAACGGCGAGGTCTTCGTGCGCATCGAACGAGACGGCCGCTCGTACACGGGCCGGGGCGTGGACACGGACATCATCGTGGCGGCGGCCAAGGCAGTATTGCAGGCGATCAACCGCCTCCTTTACGTGCACGGACGCCAGGACTCCCAGGTAAGGACCAACCCCTGATGAAAGGCCGGAAGCCACGCCGAAGGACACCTGAGTACTTGCCAAGCGTTGCGGCTGATAGTAAAGTAGCTGAGGCCGCAGTAAAGTATGAGGTGGAGGAGGGACCGGCAGTGAGCACGATAAGCAGCAAAAACCAGATAACCCTGCCGGCGCACCTCCTGCGGGAGATGGGCCTGGGCCCGGGGGACCGCCTGGCCGTAGGCCGGGAGGGTAACCGCCTGGTCCTGCGGCCGCGTCCGCGGGACTGGGTCAGGCATTACGCCGGCAGCCTGAGCGGGCTGTATGGCGCCACCCGGCAGGAGGCGGATGCCTACATCAAGGGCCTGCGGACAGAAGACGCGCGCGCGGCGGAGATCGAGAGGGCCTGGGCTGGTAGGGAAGGAAGCGCTCGAGAATAGCCGGCGCTTCTGCCTCGATACGAGCGCCGTCATCTACTACCTCCAGGGCATGCAGCCCTATCTGCGCGTCCTCCTGCCTCTCCTCGACCGCGTCCGGGATGACGAGGCCATCATGGTCCTCTCGGCGATCACCGAGGCGGAGCTGCTCGTCAAACCGGAGCGGGACGGCAACCGCGAAGCGGTCGAGATGATCGAGGACTTCCTGTCCGAGGACGGGATTTACGTGGTAGAGATGAGCCGCAGCATTGCCCGGCGGGCGGCTCGCCTCCGCCCCGTGAACAGGATCAGCATTGCGGATGCCGTTATCATGGCCACAGCCATCGAAACTGGTTGCGACTTGCTGCTCGGCAACGACACCGCCTGGACGAAGGTCGGCGGCCTGCCGTTCGTCCGTCTGGAAGACCTGAGGTAAGACGAAATGCCTGCTCCAAGGACCCTCTCCGAGAAAATCTGGGAAAGCCACGTGGTGGCGCGGGAGGAGGGCAAGCCCGACCTCCTGTACATCGACCTCCATCTCGTGCACGAAGTGACATCGCCACAGGCGTTCGAAGGACTGCGGCTTAGCGGCCGCCGGGTGCGCCGGCCTGACCTGACGCTCGCCACTGTCGACCACAACGTGCCGACGGAGGACCGGAACCTCCTTTGGCCGGACCCGCTTTCGGTCCAGCAGGTGGAAGCTCTGCGCCGCAACACGGAAGAGTTCGGTATCCCTTACTTTGGCATCAACGACCCGCGGCAGGGCATCGTCCACATAATCGGGCCGGAGCAGGGCCTTACGCAGCCAGGAATGACGATCGTCTGCGGCGACAGCCACACGTCGACGCACGGTGCTTTCGGCGCGCTTGCCATCGGCATCGGGACCTCCGAAGTCGAGCACGTGCTTGCTACCCAGACGCTGCCGCAATCGAAGCCGAAGACCATGGCCGTGGAGGTGAACGGTTCCCTTCACGACGGCGTGACCGCGAAGGACGTCATCCTCGCCATAATCCGCCACATGGGCGTCTCCGGCGGCATCGGCCACATCATCGAATACCGTGGCGATGTCATCCGCGCCCTTTCGATGGAAGGCCGCATGACCGTCTGCAACATGTCCATCGAGGGCGGAGCGCGGGCGGGCATGGTGGCGCCGGACGACAAGACGTTCGCTTACATGGAGGGCCGCCCGCACGCACCGAAAGGCAAACGGTGGGAGCAGGCGCTGGATTACTGGCGCAGCCTGCCGACGGACGAGGGCGCTACCTTCGACAAGGTGGTGCAACTCCAGGGCGAGGACATCGAGCCCTGCGTGACCTGGGGCACCACGCCGGCCCAGAGCGTGCCCGTCACGGGACGCGTGCCCGACCCGGAAGCCATGGCCGATCCCGCTGCCCGGGAGCTGGCGCTGCGGTCGCTCAAGTACATGGACCTCCGGCCGGGCACGGCGATCGAGGACATCCACCTCGACAAGGTCTTCATTGGCTCCTGTACCAACTCTCGCATCGAGGACCTGCGGGCCGCGGCGGCTATCGTGAAAGGTCATCGCGTCCACAAGAACCTGAAGGCCATGGTGGTGCCAGGCTCAGGCCTCGTGAAGGCCCAGGCGGAGCAGGAAGGCCTCGACAGGGTCTTTATCGAAGCCGGCTTCGAGTGGCGTGAGGCGGGCTGCTCGATGTGCCTGGGGATGAACCCGGACATTCTCCTCCCGGGGGAACGCTGCGCCTCTACCTCCAACCGCAACTTCGAGGGCCGCCAGGGTCCCGGAGGGCGCACTCACCTGGTGAGCCCGCAAATGGCCGCCGCCGCCGCTATTGCCGGCCACTTCGTCGACATCCGCAAGTGGGAGCGAAGAGACTGACTTCCCCACGCGAGGACGTCCGGCATCTCTAGTCGAGATGCTCGGATGTCCAGCGCTGGGGACTCCGCATATTGGAAGGAGCGCCGTGGAACCGTTCAAGACCGTTAGAGGCAAGGCCGTCCCCCTGAACCGGGCCGACGTAGACACCGACCAGATCATTCCCGCCCAGTACATGAAGCGCATCGAGCGCACGGGCTACGGCCAGTTCCTCTTCGATGCCTGGCGCAAAGACCCAGACTTCGTCCTGAACGATCCCCACTACAAGGGGGCGCCGATCCTCCTCGCCGGGCGCAATTTCGGCTCCGGATCGTCTCGGGAACACGCCCCCTGGGCGCTCCAGGACTACGGCTTCAAGGTGATCATCGCGCCGTCCTTCGCGGACATTTTTCGCAACAACTGCGCGAAGATCGGGCTTCTGACAGTCGTGCTGCCTCAGGAAGACGTCGATCACTTGATGGCGCGCGCGGAAGAGACGCCATCGATGGAGTTGGTGGTCGACCTCGAGGCGCAGACCGTGTCACTCGCATCAGGCACCTGGTCGCGCAACTTCGACATCGACCCCTTCGTCAAGCACTGCCTGCTCAACGGCCTGGACGACATCAGCCTGACCCTGCAAAAAGCAGACGCGATCGCGAGCTACGAGGCCCAACGCCCGGACTTTCTGCCCGTGACGACCAGTTGACACCTTGGCTGAGGTGGTGGCATCGATGGACATCGACGCGCCGCCGGCCCGCGTCCTGGCTCTGATCTCGGACCTCTCCATGCGGGCTCAGATCCTGCCGGACGGTTGGCGAGTGCTGCGCTTGCTGAGCGAGCAGCGCGGCGGCGTTGGGGCAGCGATCGAAGTCGAGGCGCGGATCGGCCCGCGGCCGACGACGCACGTCATCCAGATCCAGACCCTGCTCGACTCCGGCGGACAGCGGCAACTCATAGAATCGCCGCCGCCGGCGGACAATTACATTACGACCTGGACGGTGCGCGACAGGGACGGCGGCGCCGCCGTGCATCTACACACCGAATTCGAATACGGCGGCTTCATCGGCGAGTTCCTGGCCCGCAGGCACCTGCGCCGTGCCCACGAGCAGATGCTCGCGCGCCTCAAGGCGCTGGCAGAGCGTCGCGACGACACCTAGGACCAGCGTCTGCCGCGCACACTTGATGACGGACTCACTCAGGAGACGGCCAGGGCCCTGAAGCCCGGACGCCAGGCGCCGGCTTCCAACTCAGCGCAGCAGAGATATCGGTGCTAGAAGAGTACGCTAGCCACGCCATCGGTGAGCTCGTAAAGCGGCGCAGGATAGAGGCCGACGACGAAGATGCCGACGGTCAGCACCGCGACCGCAGCTTTCATCACCAACGGCACGCTGAAGCGCTCCGTATTCGTCGCGGGGCTCACATACATCTCCCTGATGACGTACAGGTAGTAGTAGAGGCTTATCACGCTGGCCACGACGGCGACGCCGGCCAGCCAGAGATAGCCTTCCTCGGCGACGGACTGGAAGAAGATGAACTTCGTGAGGAAGCCGGCGAAGAGTGGCATCCCGGCCAGCGAGAACAGGGCGACAGCGATGACCGTGGCCAGTAGCGGCGAACGGTCGGAGGCGCCGCGGAAGTCGCTCATCTCCTCGGCCCCGGTCTCGTTGTGGTAGGCGATGATCGCCGTGAAGGCAGCCATGTTGGTGATGATGTAGCCGGTCATGTGCAGGAGGAGCGCGCTCGTCACCTCAGGCGAGAGCGCGACGAGGCCCATAAGCATGTAGCCGACCTGCCCGATGCTGGAGTAGGCGAGCAGCCGCTTGATGTTGTGTTGCTGGAGCGCGATCACGTTTCCGGCCACCATGGTCGCCGCCGAGATCGCCGCGACCATGAAGCGCCAATCGTCCACGACGGGCATGAGGGCGCTGCTGAACAGCCGTATGAGCAGCGCGAAGCCGGCCGCCTTCGAAGTAGCCGAGAGAAAAGCCGTGATCGGCAGCGGCGCGCCCTCGTAGGCGTCCGGCGTCCACATGTGGAAGGGCACGGCCGCCACCTTGAATCCCAGGCCGGCGACGATCAGCGTCAGGCCGAGCAGGGTCGGCGCCGTGAAGCCACTGGTGCCATCCGAAAATGCTTCGGCGATAGCGTCATAGGAGGTCGACCCCGCGGTGCCGTAGATGAAGCTGATGCCGTAGAGCAGGATGGCCGAGGAGAAGGCGCCGAGGAGCATGTACTTCATCCCACCCTCGTTCGAGCGGTTATCGCTCTTGGCGTACGAGACGAGGATGTAACTGCTGAAGCTCAGGACCTCCAGGGAGATGTAAGCGGTGAGCAATTCGCGCGAGGCGGCCATGTAGATAGCGCCCGCGGTCGCGACCAGAAGCAGGGCATAGTACTCGCCGGGATGACGGAGCCGCTGCTGCACGAACTGGGCGGATGCGACTACCACGAAGAAGCCGATGGCCGTGAAGAAGCAGCGGAAAAAGGTCGTGTAGTCGTCGATGAAGATGAGGCCTGCGAAGTCGTCCTCGGTGTCCAGCCAGGCGAATGAGAGGGCAAAGACACCCGCGAGCGTAGCCGCAGCGATCCACGGCATCAGGCGCTTCGGGAAGCGCGGCGCCGCCAGGTCAAGCCCGACCAGGACGGCGGCTACCAGTCCCAGGACGTATTCCGGGATGAGGAGCGAGTAGTCGAAGTTGAGTCCCTCTATCATCCGATCCCCGGCAGGTGGTTAACGACGGTGTCCGAGATGCGGTCCACGAACGGGTCAGGCCAGAGCCCCATGAAGAGGATGAAGACGATTAACAGGGCGCCGCCCACTGCCTCGTAGCGCGTCATGTCCTTGAGATCGCCCCAGCGCGCCTCGTTGAACTGCCCGAAGAAAGACAGCGCCAGCAGGCGGAAGATGTAGACTGCCGTAATCCCGGCGCCCAGGACCGCGAGAACTCCGGCCCACCAGTACTCGCTGAAGGTGCCGACGAACACGTTGAACTCGGCCACGAAGCCCGAGAGCCCGGGCAGACCCACGGAGGTAAGCCCGGCGATCGTGAAGTAGATGGCGAAGCGCGGCATCTTTCCCGCCAGGCCGCCGAACGCGGCCAACTCGCGCGTGTGCGCCTGGTCGTAGACCGCTCCCACCATGGCGAACATGAGGGCCGTCATCACGCCGTGCGAGAACATCTGAAGCGCGGCGCCGTTCAGCCCCACCGGGTCCAGCGTTGCCAGGCCCATCAGCACGTAGCCCATGTGAGAGACGGAGGAGTAACCAATGACGTACTTGAAGTCCGTCTGCGCCAGGGCTGAGATTGCCCCGTAGACGACGTTGATCGTCGCCAGCACGATTAGCGCCGGCATCCAAAACTCGGCGCCCTCCGGCATGAGTTGGATGCCGAGGCGGAGTATGCCGAAAGCGCCCAGCTTCATCAGCACGCCGGCGTGCAACATCGACACTGCCGTCGGGGCTGCCACGTGGCCGTCCGGCGACCAGGTGTGGAATGGCCACAAGCCGGCAAGACAGCCAGCGCCGACGGCGAACAGAGGGAAGACCCACTTCTGGAAGTCCGTATCGAACTCCGCCCCGTACAGCGCCGTCAGGTCGAACGTGCCCACGTCCGCTTCCGCGAAAGTGGCGAAAATGGCGATGAAGATGAGGACGGAGAAGGCCACCAGCATCATCATGAGCTTGAGGCCGCTGTACTCCTTCGTCCGCAGGAACGTCGGGAAGCGGGTGCTCGAGCCCCAGACCGCGATCAGGAGGTACATCGGCAGCACCGCGAGCTCGTAGAAGAAGAAGAAGGCGAACAGGTCCAGCGACGAGAACGTGCCGAAAACGCCCGCGACGAGCAGCCAGTAGAGGATGAAGAAGTCTTTGTTCTTGTTCTCGATCTTCCAGGAGATCAACACGCCCGCGAAGGCCACGACACCGTTGAGCAGGATCATGCTCGCGGCAATGCCGTCCACGCCCAGGTAAAGGCTGATGCCGTGTTCGCCGAGGATGCCAACGTTCTCGATCCAGTCGTAGCGCAGCAGGAAGTCGAACTGCTCTTCGCCACCCGGCTCATAAGCAACGAACACGTAGACGGAGATCACGAAGCACACGAGCCCGATCAGTGCCGACAGGTAGCGGACGAGGTCCTTGCGCTCACCCGGCACCCAGAGCAGCGCGAAAGCGGCCGCGAGCGGCAGGACGATGAGCGCTAGCAGCGCGTGACCTTGCTCCATCTCACCCCCTCGCGGCGTAGCCGGCGATCGCCAACACGACGACGCCGGCGATGATCGCGAATGCGTAGTTAGGCAGCCTGCCGGTCTGGGCGTGCTTCAGCACCCAGCCCGTCGCCCCCGTGAATTCCCCAGGGCCGTTCACTCCCGTGTCGTTGACCACCGCGCGGTCGAAGAAGGCGATGATCTTGGCGAACCCAAGGACGACCTGGTCGATCACCCACTGGTAGAAGGCATCGACGTAGAACTTGTTAGAGAAGAGCTGGTAGAGGAAAGGCGCCCGCGCGGCAGCTTCGCGCGCCATGGCGCGCTCGCCCGTCCAGGCGTCCCAGCCGACCACGAGCGCTCCTGCTACCAGGGCTGTCGACAGCACGAGGACCAGCCAGTCGATCTCGAAGTCATGCGCCTCGCCGAACACGTTCTCCACCATCGCCAGGAAGCCTGAGCCGAAGCCGACCGCCTCCCCCACGGCGTCGAAGACCACGAAGCCGGACACCGCGGCGAGTACGGCCAGCACGATCAGGGGCAAGGACATCACGGGGGGCGACTCATGCGCGTGCTCGAAGGCATGGTGGTCGCGCGGCTCGCCCTGGAAGGTCAGCATGTAGACCCGGGCCATATAGAGTGCCGTCACGGGCAGACTCAGCAGGAGAAATAGCAGGACCACCGGGCTCTCGTCCCGGGCAATGGCGAGTATTTCGTCCTTCGCCCAGAAGCCGGAGAGCGGGATCATTCCCGCCATCGCCAGGGCACCGACCGCGAAGGTCCAGTGCGTGATCGGCATCTTTGCGGCCAGCCCGCCCAGGTGGTCGACCTCCTGGTGCTCCGTGGCGTGGATGACGGAGCCGGCGGCGAGGAAGAGCAGCGCCTTGAAGAAGGCGTGGGCGAAGAGATAGAGCATCGCCGGGGCCACTCCCGGCTCGCCGAGGCCGAGCGAGACCATCATTAGTCCGAGGCTGTTGAGGGTGGAGTAAGCGATCACCTGCTTGATGTCCGTCATCACGAGGCCCATGAACGCCGACATGAAGGTCGTGATCATGCCGACCACGATGACGAAGTAGAGCAACCATTCGTCCGAGGCCTCGAACAAAGGCATGGTGCGCGCAACGAGATAGATGCCGGCCACTACCATCGTGGCGGCATGAATGAGGGCCGAAACGGGGGTCGGGCCCTGCATGGCGTCCGGCAACCACACGTGGAACGGGAACTGCGCTGACTTGCCCATCGCGCCGCCGAACAAGGCCAGGGTCGCGACCGTAAGGTAGGTCTGGCCAATCTCGCCTTCTTCCGCGGCGTGGAAGATGGCGCTCATGTCGAAGGTGCCCGTCTCGCGCCAGAGCATGATGATGCCGATGAGCATCGCCACGTCCCCTAGACGCGTGGTGATGAACGCTTTCTTGGCCGCCTCGGCAGCAGGTCTGCGCTCCCAGTAAAAGCCGATGAGCAGGAAGGAGCAGATGCCGACGCCCTCCCAGACCACGTACAGAAGAAGGAAGTTGTCGGCGAGGACCAGCGTGAGCATGCAGGCGACGAAGAGAGAGAGGACGGCGTAGAACCAGCCGTACCGCGGCTCTCCGCGCATGTAACCCAGCGAGTAGATCATCACCATGAGGCCGACGAAGCTCACCACGATCAGCATCACGACCGTGATCTGGTCGACCAGGAAGCCCACCCGCAGGACGAAGTCGATCTCCTCGACCTTCACCCAGTCGAACCCTGAGGTGTTGTTCTGCAGGTCGGCCGCCAGCGCCGGCAACTGATCGAAGAGGTCCAGGGATACCAGGACCATGAGCACGAAGGAGGCGGCCATCGCGCCTATGGCGATGAAGTCGCCGCCGCGGGGGATGTAGCGGGAAAACAGGAAGTGCCCGAGGGCCAGGACCACGAAGGCCAGCGCGGGCAGCGCCGGCAGCAGCCAGGCCTGCTCCATCATCGCGAGCGCTCCTCCATTGCCGTCATGACTGCTACCACTTCAGCTGGCTCACTTCGTCCACGTCGGCGGTCGCCCTGTTGCGGAACACGCGGATGATGATGCCCAGTGCCAGGCCGACCTCGGCAGCGGCAATCGTAATCACGAAGATCGCGAAAATGAGGCCGCGGAACAGCTCTCCGTCGGTGTAGACGGCAAAGGCGACAAAGTTCACGGCTACGGCGTTCAGCATTAGCTCGACGGACATGAGGATCAGGACCGCGTTGCGCCTGGAAAGGACGCCGTAGACGCCGAGAGAAAAGAGGATGGCGGAGATGATGAGGAAGTGGTTGAGTGAGACCTGCTCCGCCGCGGTCTCCACTACGCCTCTCCTTCCTCTTGGCGCGATATGACGATGGCGCCCACGAGCGCGATGAGCAGCACCACGGACACGATCTCGAAGGGCAGGAGCCAGGTCGTGAACAGCGCGTCGCCGATGGCGCGCGTGTCGACCAGCGTGACTTCCTGGACGTAGCGCGGCCAGTCGGTGTTGAGGATGCCGCCCAGGATCAGGCCCAGCAGCAATACGCCTGCCAGAAATGCCGGCAGGCGCTGCGCTTCCCCGAAAGTAATAGGCATCTGGTCGCGGCCACGCGTGAGCATGAGACCGAAGAGAATGATCGTGGCGACGGCGCCGCCGTAGATCAGGATTTGCACCAGGGCCAGGAACTCGCTGGTCATGAGGATGTAGAAGCCGGCCACGGCCAGGAGCGAGAGGATGAGCCATAACGCGGCGTGGACGACGTTCTGGGAAGTAACGACTCCGATTCCGCCAGCGATGGCCAGGATGCTCAGGATGTAGAAGACCGCTTCGGCCATTCAGTCCTTCCGGGGTTCAGGACGGAACCCAGGGCTTGATCCGCGTACCGGGGTCTCGTGTCTTGTGCTGGGCCAGCAGCTGCTCCAGGTCCATCACGAGCTCCTTCCGGTCCTCCGTCGAGAGCTCGTGCCCGGCCCAGGTGTTGTTCATGGCGATGGCGTCGAAGTTGCACACCTCGACGCAGATGTTGCAGCGCATGCAGCGCCCGTAATCGATGAAGAACTGGTCGACGATCTTGCGGCGCTTGCTCTTGCCCTCCGCGAACTTCGGGTTGTCCTTCATCGTTACCGTCATGCACTCCACGGGGCAGGCGCGCTCGCAGGCGTGGCAGCCGGTGCAGAAGGGCTCGTCGACCTCGTAGTCCCAGAGGAGGATCGGGAAGGCTCGATCGCGTTCGGGCACGGGGCGGTGCACCGTCGGATACTCAATCGTGACGGGCTTCCGCAGCATGGTGCCGAAGGTGACACCCAGGGCCTTCAAAACGCCAATCATCTAGGTCGTGCTCCTCAGGGCAGCCATCGCGCCGAGACGCTCGGCACGCGAAGGTTGCTTTGTCACCTGGTAGATCACGTACGCCATCGCAAGCAGCAGCGCCGCCGAGATCACGCCGATCACCGCCCGCGCCGCCGTCACATCATCGATGTACACGAGGACAATAGCGTTAACGGCCACTTGAAGGAAGGCGAAGGGCAGCAGGATCTTCCAGCAGAAGGCCATCAGCTGGTCGATGCGCAGCCGGGGGAACGTCGCGCCGATCCACATGAAGACCAGGATCATGAACATCGCCTTTACGGTCGTCAGGGCAATCTGCAGCGGCCAGCCCACGTCGGAGCCGAAGGGCCATTCGTAACCGCCGAAGAACAGGATGGAGGCCAGCACGGACAACCCGAACATGGCCGCGTACTCGCCCAGGGCGAAGATGATGCTCCAGCGGATGCCGCTGTATTCCACCCAGGGACCCCCTACCAACTCCGACTCGCCGATCGGGATATCGAAGGGGCGGCGACCCAGTTCGGCGATTACAGCCGTGAGCAGGATGAAGAACGGGAGCGGCTGATACACGACCGCGGGGACGTTGTGCTGCGTCGCCACGATCTCGCGCAGGTTCAGCGAGCCGGCCACCATCGACACCGACAGGACGGCGAGGATCAGGGGGATCTCGTAGCTGATGAGCTGCGCGGCGGCGCGGATGGCGCCAAGCAGGGCGTACTTATTGTCGGAAGCCCAACCCGCCATGATGAAACCGATCGTGTTCACGCCCGAGACAGCCACGATATAAAAGAGGCCGAGCTGCAGGTCCCGGACACCCCAGTCCTCCGTGAACGGCAGCGCCACGAGTGTCATGAACACCGGTACGAAGGTCACATAAGGCGCCAACTCGAACAGGAGGTTGTCGGCGCTCGCGGGACGCACGTCCTCCTTCGTCAGCAGCTTGATGGCGTCAGCGAAGGACTGCAGGGTGCCGTACGGTCCGGTGCGCATCGGCCCCAACCGCATCTGGATACGGCCGACGACCTTGCGCTCGAGGTAGATGAGGAACATAACCACGAGTGTCATCACCAGCACGACAATGTTGAGCCGGATGAACGCGTCCAGCCCAACGTTCATGTCGATACCGAAGACACCCCAGAGGAGAGCCACTAAAACCTCCCTGGAAACTCGAAGCAGGGATCAGGAAGCAGTGCGTACCGGACGCTCTCCCTCCGCCCTGACTCCCGCCGCCCGCGTCTTTCTTCCTTCACCGGTCGACCTCACAGAGCACGATGTCCAACGACCCCAAGATCGTGACCGCGTCCGCCACGTAGTGGCCGACGGTCATGTGCTTGAGAGCGCAGAGGTTGCAGAAGGAGGACGAGCGGATCCGCAGTCTGTAGGGCTGCGTCGCGCCGCGGGAGACGATGTAGACGCCGTACTCGCCGCGGGGAGCCTCGTTCGGCATGTAGATTTCGCCCGGAGCAGGGCGCAGGGCGCGCGGCACGCGCGCCGGCATGATCGGGCCCTCGTCCGGCATCTGGTCCACGGCCTGCTCGATGATGCGCACCGACTGCCGTATCTCCTCCAAGCGCACGAGGTAACGGTCGTAAGAGTCACCGTTCGTGCCGACGGGGATGTCGAAATCGAAGCGGTCGTAGATAGAGTAGGGCTGGTCCTTCCGCAGGTCCCATTTCAAGCCGCTGGCGCGCAGCACCGGGCCGGTACAACCGTAGTTGATCGCGTCCTCGACGCTGATCTTGCCGATCCCACGCGTCCTGGCGATGAACAGCTCGTTGTCCGTCAGGAGTCTGTCCATGTCCGCGTGGCCGTACTTGATAATCCGCCGGCAGAGTGCCCGCACGCTGTCTTTGAAGTCGTGCGGCACGTCCCAGGCGACACCGCCGGGCCGGAAGTAGGCGTACATCAGCCGGTCACCCGAGACCTCTTCGAAGAGGTCGAGGATGAACTCGCGCTCGCGGAAGGCGTAGGTGAAGGAGGTGCCAAAGACGCCGAGGTCGGTGCCGAAGGCGCCCAAGAACATGAAGTGACTGGAGATGCGGTTAAGCTCCGCCAGGATCACGCGGATGTATTGCGCCCGCTCTGGCGGCTCCAGCCCCGCGAGCTTTTCGACCGCCTGGACGTAGGCGAGCTCGGCATTGAACTGCGCCAGGTACTCCGTGCGGTCCTGGAAGCCGATAGCCTGGCGGTAATCCATGTACTCGGAGAGCTTCTCAGCACCCCGGTGCATGTAGCCGATGTGAGGGATGACGTCCTTGACCAGTTCGCCGTCGACCGTCAGCACCATCCGGAACACACCATGCGTCGCGGGATGCTGCGGCCCGATGTTGATGTTGAGGTCGATCGTCTCGAGCTCGCGTTCGATACCGATGGCCTGAGGCTCGGCGGCCATTACTCCTCGACCTCCTCGGGCGTGACCTCGAAGCCAGACCCGGGCGGGATGTGCCCGGCCTTGGCCATGTCTTCGCCCAACACCTCACCCTGCCACTCTTCCAGCGGCGCTAGCGGGTTCTCCTTGCGCAGCGGGTAGTGGTCGAGCATGTCCTCGGGCAGGAGCAGCGGCACGAGGTTCGGATGGCCTTCGAAGACAATGCCGAACATGTCGCGGCACTCGCGCTCGTGCCAGTCCGCCGCCTGCCACAGGTCGGTAGCGGTGGGGATGCGGGGGTCGTCAGCGGGCACCTTGGCGCGCACCGTGACGCTGTGGCGGTGCTCGTAGGACCAGAGGTGGTAGACCACCTCCAGACCCTGCTCCTCGTAGTCCACGCCGCAGAGGTTACGCAAAAAGTCCATCTTCAGGCGCGGGTCGGTCTTCGCCGTCTCCAGGACGCGGTGCGCGTCCTTGCGGTCCACGATGAGGATCACATCGGCCGGGCCCTTCGTGGCCGTGATCTCGACGCCAGGGAGGGCAGCGGCGAATGTGTCCCAGATGGTGCCCGGTTCGGGCGCCACGATCGGCGCGTCGCGGAGGGCTCGTCGGTCCTCAGGCACCGGCGCCGACCCTGCCGCGCTCTTCCATGATCTTGTTCTGGAGGGCGATGAAGCCGTCCATCAGCGCCTCGGGCCGGGGAGGGCAGCCCGGGACGTAGATGTCCACCGGAATAATCTTGTCGACACCCTGGAGGACGCGGTCGTAGCGGGTGTAGGGGCCGCCGTTGGTAGCGCAGGCGCCCATGGAGATCTCCCACTTGGGGTTCGGCATCTGCTCGTATAGCAGCTTCACCGCAGGCGCCATCTTCTTGGTCACAGTCCCCGCGACGATCATCACGTCGCACTGCCGCGGCGAGGGCCAGGGCACGATGCCGAAGCGGTCGAGGTCGTGGTGCGACATATAGGTCGCAATCATCTCGATGGCGCAGCAGGCCAGCCCGAACGTCATGGGCCAGAGCGAAGACTTACGCGCCGCGGCGATGATGTAGTCGGCCGGCACCTGCAGGATT